>JAAYMG010000183.1 GCA_012521525.1 Clostridiales bacterium
CGGGCGCGATCCTGCGTGATAACTACTATGGCTGGTTTGACAGGGTCGGAAGGGGAGTATATACTCTGTCCGAAAAAGGCGCTGAGGAAATCGAATTTGACGAATATAAGAGTCTCGTCGTATATTATTCCGGTTAGATCCTGTTCAGCTGGTCATTTGTTGGAAGCGGTTCGGCGGACAGTACGGGAAAAGAAGCCGGGGACGATCCATCTGTCACAAAGTTTGCTCAAATGAGCTGACTCGATGACGGAGGAACGTCCCCATGTCGATCTGTCCGGCGTATCAAAATGATACCCTTGTCAGGAAGGTGCCTTAAGCTTGTAAGGTCAGTTCACTGATCGTTATGTTGACCTTTTTAGCCCGCAGGCATGCTTTTATGTCCGCCACGGAAAGCCTGAACAACTCAGCAAGCTTTGGATCAGTATTGATTGCCACCGCTTCCACTTCTTCAACTCTTGACAATGCATTTTCTGTTTTGTACTTCCACGTTTCCGAAATGACTTCCTTCAGTTTTTCGCCAAAGAGGATAATGTCATCAGCGACCGCCGTTTCCTGTTCCCAACGCAGCATGTGCAAGGAAATTGTCCCCTCATGCTGCCTGAAGAACTGTTGATAGATATACTCCGTGATATGCGGGACATAGATAGCGTACAACTTTAGGATATTCAACATGCAGTAATATAACGCATGTTGAGCAGCGCGCCTCCCTTCATAGCCATGGATCTCCGGCTGATATAAACGGCCTTTGACTATTTCAAGGTAATAGTCACAGAAATCCTTCCAGAAAAACTCATCGATCTCATGCCGGGCAGAGCCTGTTTCGTAACGGTCAAGAAGGTACCTGGCGTTATTGGTCGTCTGCCTGCATCGCTCGATTATCCATCTGTCGACCGGAAGAAAACTTGCATCTGCATGCAGGTCCAGGTCCTGCAAATGCGATATTGTGAATTTGGACGCGTTCCACAGCTTTGTTATAAACCTTTTGGATATGCCCAACTCGTCTGTTGAGAAGAACGTATCCGTCCCAAGCTTAGAACTTGCCGCCCAGTATCTTATGGCGTCGGCGGAATGGTTTTCGATGAGCGCTTTTGGAGAAAGCCCGGCGTTGCTCTTTGATTTGCTGATCTTTTCACCCTTTTTGGCAAGGACGAAACCGCAGACCATTATGTCTTTCCAGGGTATCCTGCCTGTGTGGTATAGGCTCTTGACTATGGTATAAAACGCCCAGGTGCGTATGATTTCGTGGGCCTGCGTCCTCATACTCATCGGCAATAACCATTCCGAGATGTCATCTTTCTCACCCCACTTTGCGTTTATCTGGGGTGTGACCGATGAAGTCGCCCATGTGTCGAGAACGGAGCTTTCGGGGATGAATTCTTCGCACCCGCAGGTACAGGGGCGCCCAGGATCCGTTTCAAGGGGATTTACGGGCAGCATATCCTCTTCCGCAATCATGACTTCTCCGCAGTTTTTGCAATACCATACCGGGATTGGGACACCGAAGTAACGCTGGCGTGATATGCACCAGTCCCATTTGAGATTCCGGACCCATGAAATATACCGGTTTTTCATATATTCAGGATACCAGTTGATGTCCTCGGCGGCCTTGAGGAAGAGTTCCCTGTTTGAGAGGATGTCGATATACCACTGTCTTGAAGGGATGATTTCTATTTCCTTCCCGCAGCGCTCATGTACTGCAACGGTATGCGTCATGCTCTCCGACTTTATCATCAGTCCGTTTTCTGCAAGCAGGCTTATGATCCGTCTTCGTGCATCCGGAACTTTCAACCCGCCCACCAGCGGAACGCTTTCGTCGATAGTGCCGTCCGGAAGGATCACTTTGCGATAGGGAAGCTTATGGTCCCCGTACCACTCAACGTCGGTGCTGTCTCCGAATGTTGCGCACATAACCACGCCTGTTCCTTTATCGATATCCACCTTTTCATCTGCCAGTATAGGGATCTGATAGTCATATAGCGGGACAGTTGCATTGTCACCGATATATTTGCCATATCTATCATCATCAGGATTGACAAACAGGCAGACGCATCCGTATAACAACTCAGGCCTTGTTGTAGCAACCGGCAACTCATCATTTCCTGCTCTGAACCTGATATAGTTGAAAACAGTGTCTTTTTCCGAAGCTTCCAACTCCGCCTGGGCGATAGAAGTTTGGCATTCGGTGCACCACAAAACCGGAGACTCTTTCATATATGCCTTTCCGGATTTGAACAGCTCGATGAATGACCTTTGCGATATGCGCCGGGCGAGCGGACCGACAGTTTCATATTGAAGCGACCAGTCCACCGAGAAGCCCAGGGATTGCCACAGGTCCTTGAATTCCTTTTCATATTTTGCGATAGTCCTGATGCACTTTTCGACGAACTCGCTTCTCGGAAGGTTTTTTGCTGTTATGCCCTCCTCTTTTTCCACGAGCCTTTCGGTCGGCAGCCCGTTGTCGTCAAAACCGAAGGGATAAAAGACATTGTATCCCTGCATCCTTTTGAAGCGTGCTATCATTTCCGCCTGCGTGTATGAAAATATGTGCCCGATATGCAGGCTCCCGCTGACAGTGGGGGGCGGGGTATCGATAGAGTAAATTTTGCTTTTGCTTGCAGGGTCAAAGCAGTACACGGAGTTTTCTTTCCAGAACTCCTGCATCGCTTTTTCAACTTGAGTGAAGTCGTAGTATTTCTGCATTGTAATACCTCCTTGAAATAGCCGGACATGATATTTGCACATCTGACATGAACTGCCGAACTGAACACAACAGTGAATGAACAAAAGGGCTGCACGCAACAGGAATATCAAAATGGATATTGAACACTTATGGCAAAAAGGATTTCGACGGCAAACAAAAAGTTCGCCATAAGCCGTTGCTTAGGGCGAACTGTACAAGTCCGTGGTACCACCTAAATTCAGATATCGCTATCTGCACTCTGTCAATACGGGATAATATAATCGCACGATGTACGGGATAATACGGGCCTGTTGGGATCGAGACCAGGTTTGCCCGCGATGACATATTATCCGATATTGCTTTCCATGTAACGGTGGAAACGACCGTTGGAGCCTACCAGGATCATGGCCGAAATGAAATGCAACAGTGCATATGCCGATCATCTGATCCGTTCAGTCCACAGCTCAGGGGCTACCTTCCATACCACCCTCACGGAGATTTACACCGGCCATCTCCTCTCTGGGCTTCGGGCGGGTATGTACTCCTCCCCTTCGACGCCATTTTGCCTGTGTTCATTTGTGATGATATGATTGCTATGATGTTATTACATTATACTCGAATTGTCAATATTTAATCCTGTCTTATGAAGAGTA
>JAAYMG010000184.1 GCA_012521525.1 Clostridiales bacterium
TATCTTCGTAGATCAAATTCGATCCCTATGCGCCCTCTCGGCTTTCTTTCTCCGATTCAATTCCTTAATCGTTGACTGTCCAATATGTTTGACAAACCTACATTTCTTATTACCGGGTCTTTAATTTTACAGGTCCGTATAATAATTCCATAGTGCAAAATATAAGAGCCTGTGATAAGTGCGGGAAACATAATCACAAGCTCAACACTATTGTCATTATTAAAATCATGTATTGCGGTCATACAGGTCTGAAAGAAGCTTAAAATTAGGATAGCTCACAGTGTCCATCAGGTATGCGGACCTCTCGGCCCCGGCTCTTCTGTTCGCATTCAGCGCTGCGATAAAAACATCCACGGTATGGATGCCAAAGCCATGCCCGTAAAATCGTCCGTCACCAAGGTCGATCACGTTTTCACCCTGAAGTTCGGGCGTAAGGGGATTGACATCCGGATTCGCTATGTATCGGCGGTCTCCCGGAAGATACGTGCTCGAGCGACGGATCATCCCGATTTCTCTGAGCGGTCTTTCTATCCGCTGCCAGTTCATAAGGTGGATATTCGTAAAAATTTTATTGAATGCTTCCTCAGGGAAGATCTCAAGCAATGCCTTGTAGTATACGATCACCATCGCCGTAGCGCACTCCGTGCCGTATAGCTTCGACTGTAAAAATATGTCCCGTATGGCGTCAGACGGTTTCACCCCATCCCGGAGAGCAAAACCGCCATCCGGCATTCGTATCCAGTATTCGGGATTGCAAGTAGAGCTTTGGAAAACCGTAAATGCAAACCTGGTCCCGTTCAGCGCTATGGCCGCATTTACTATCTCCCTTCGCATGCGTATTTCAAATCTGAGCTGGTTCAACGAATTATAGGAATATGTCATGCTGCTGGCCGCTATCAATTCCAGGGTCTTTCGCTCCAGGCTGCCTGCTGCATAATCCCCGAGCAGGGGAGAGGGATCGAACCGTTCTCTGTTGATAACTATCATAGGAAGTCACCCAGTAACGTCATAGCCGTGCGGATTTGGATATCGGGTTGCAACGCTATCCATTGCTCCCACACACGGCGGTTGTTTCGGTAAAGAGAGCTCGAAAATGCTGCCAGTACTTCCTTTTCCTTGTCGGTCAGTTTGCGAAAGTTATCCAGGCAATTGCATTCCTGCTCGTTCAACGGCTCGACCCAGGTGCGGTCACGGGGTGATATTGCCTTGCAGAGGTACTTGGCGCCAAGATCTGCTTTCAGAGGTTCGGGATCGCTTGTCATCTGAAGAGTTTGCCCTGTAAAGTAGAGCGCGTTTGAGTTATCATCCAGCCATCTCATGTAATCTTCGTATTGACGGTAAGGATCGGTGGGTCCACCTGGATCGGCAGAATTCTCCCCGGACAGACCCAGTAATTTTTTCGCGAATTCTCTTTCGGAAGGATCGTTCGATATCAGACGCCCGGCGATAATCCTAACGGCTTCGGGGTTATATGACTGAAAAAAGTACCAAACAAGATTATGTAAGTGTTTGCCGTTATTTGCACGCTTGAAGATCAAATCCGCTATTATTGGAAGCTCAGTATTGTCATTGCACTCACAAACAAGCAGCGCAACGGCCAGGTCCAATGCCGCATCATACTCTTCGGCGATCTCTGCAGGAGCGTTCCAATCATGACCGGTTTCGAGCATCCACTTTGCGACCTGCCTGACTACTTCGCTGTCCTGAAGCTTCAAATATGCCGTCAATTCATCAGCCTTTCCCGACCTGTGGAGTTCGCAGATCCGAACGGCGGTCAGTATGGGCTGGCTCAGACCTCCTGTTTCGATCAATGAAGGTATTTCGCCCAAAAGCAAAAACAGCACCGGAAAGCTCAAATAGCGGCCGTCCAACGCACGAGCAGCCTGATGCGCGTCACGTTCCGCCAATTCGCGAAACCAGCGCCTGAAAGCATCCGGGTCATTGCCCAGATGCTGAAAAACCCGGTCAAGAGACCGGGCGCTTCCGAATATACTCATAAAAAACGCCCCATTTTCTCATGTTTGGATATTTCGATCATCAATCCATCCTATGAGAAAAATGGGGTTTTGTTGAGCAATTTACCTGTTAAAAAGTGAAAAAGCTTTCTTATGAGCGGGATAGCGGAGAAAAGCGTGGAAAAA
>JAAYMG010000185.1 GCA_012521525.1 Clostridiales bacterium
CAACTGAGCCGCTTCGATCGGCTCGATCATTACTTTCTTTGCATCGGAGATGTATTCGTGATTTTCGCTCTCCCCTTCGTCTTTGCTGCCTCCTTCCTTTCCTCCTTCGCCTTTGCTGCCTCCCTTGCTGTCAGACTTTTGGGATGATTGCTGCTTTTGCGATGAATCGCTTCCGCTTTCCTCTGAGCCCGACTTCTGAGAAGAACAGGAAACCAGTAAAATCATTGCCAACAGCAATGATATTGCGATCATGCTCAAGCTTGCCAATGAAAAACCGGTGGTGCTCTTTTTATGTTTTATCATATAACACCTCGCAGATCATTAATCTTACTGTAAAATCCGGTCGTCTATACTGTCATGTTCATAGCATTACCACTAGTATGCCGAATATGCCGCCAAACAAACAGTATTATTCGCATACTGTCGAACTGTCGATATGATAAATCAGAAAAATCGATCAATTTAAGTCAGCAAATGTGCTATAATATACTGAGATAACATCTTGTCTGATCAATAGCAAATACCGTGCATATTCCATCATACCTATTAAAATCAGCAAAGAGAAAAGAGGAATCAATATGGAACCGATACAATATAAAGTTTTGCAATTTGACGGAGATTATGCAATCCTGATAACCGCCGACGGCACAAAAACCAAGGTAGCACGTGCTTTGCTTCCGCCGGAAATCGAAGAAGGAAATTTTCTCATATATGAAAACGCTGAATACAGGATCATCTGACTGCACTTCAACCGATCCGCGGATATACGATTCTTCTTCCTGTTAATGGAAGTTGATAGGATCGTATATTTTTTGTAAAATTAAGTAAACTCATAAGATCATAGTACAAACGCAAAAGGATCATACTCCATATTTCCTGTTTGAAAAAAGGGCCTGTTCCGTTTAATCGGTGTATCTGTCAATGTAAGAAAAATGGTCCCATACTTACGCACAGGAGCAAATTTAAAGGGAAGTGAAAGATATAATGAAACAGTTGTTATATTTCAAGTTGGCGCAATGTCCATACTGCAGGCAGGCCGACCGCTGGCTCGAAGAACTGATGGAGGAGAATCCTGAATACAGGAACATACCGATAAGGACCGTCTTTGAAGACGTGGAGAAGGATCTTGCAGACAGCTACGACTATTACCTGGTTCCTACCTTCTTCTGCGGTGATGAGAAGCTGCATGAAGGGATCGCGACAAAAGAAATCATAAGGAATGTGTTAAACTTCTGCATCGAGTAAGTGTCAGATATACATCGCCTTTCGCCATTGGTTCAAGGAATATATTTCACAAAAAGACTCAAACTAATTGGCGGAGGTGTATTTTTTTATGAATGCTACAATGAATCTCACCTGGACTCAAAAAGAAAAGAGTTATCTTGAAGACCTGAAAACACATGAGCAGTTATGCATCGAAAAATACTCGCTCTACGCAAACCAGGCCCAATGTGAGCAGTTGAAGCAAATCTGCAAGGCAAACGAAATGTCCGAGCGCAGCCACCTTGATTCCATCAACCAGTTGCTCAGCGGCAAACTGCCAAACATCAATCAGCAAGGCAACAATCAGCAAAAGTACCAGCAATTCATGAGCACTACGCAAGTACAGGGAACGCTGTCTGACAAAGATATATGCACAGACATTCTCATGATGGAGAAACAAGTTTCCAGCACATACAACACGGCAGTTTTTGAGTTCCGTGATACCAATGTCCGCGATGTCCTGAACCATATACAGAAAGAGGAGCAAAAGCACGGCGAGGCAATCTTCCAGTATATGCAAAGCAAAGGGCTCTACAACGTACAGAAGTAGATCAAATAACCGGCGTCATGATCCTGGTCAGTCAGGCGCCGGTTTTTATTTATATCAATGTAACGAGAAAATCATAAACATGACACAGTATAAATCATGCCTGGATAATGGCGATGTTCAGCTTTGTTGACTTTGAGTATTGGCAGTGATAATATCAAAGTTGAACTTGCAATCGTATTTGGAGAAAGCGATCGTAATACCTGTGAGTATGCTCCATTGTCATACCCGGGTTCAGGCAATCGACAAATAGCCATCTTTAATATGTTTTCATCACGGAGGAAAAATGCTGATATCAGGTCTTCAAAAGCTCACGCTGCTTGATTATCCGGAAAAATTGGCCGCAACCATATTCACACCCGGATGTAATTTTCGCTGTCCGTTCTGCCACAATGCTTCCCTTGTGCTCCAACCGGGCAATGCTCCGATGATTTCTGAGGAAGAAGTGCTCATGTTCCTTGATTCTAGAAAAGGACGGCTGGACGGAGTATGCATAACGGGCGGAGAGCCGCTCATGCAAAAAGATGTAGGCGGCTTTATAAAAAAAGTTAAGGAAATGGGCTACCTGGTCAAACTGGACACGAACGGAAGCTTCTTTGACCGTCTTAAAGCTCTGGTTGACGATAAGCTCGTTGATTATATAGCAATGGATATCAAAAACTCACCCGGTAAGTATGTGCTTACTTCCGCTGCTACTCCGGACATGATGGAACAGGTAAATAAAAGCGTATCTTTCCTGCTTGAAGGAAGAGTGGACTATGAGTTCAGGACGACCGTAGTAAGCGAGTTTCATGAAGAAGAGGACTTTCGGGAAATAGGCAGATGGATAGAAGGTGCAAAATCCTATGTCCTTCAGAATTATGAGGATTCCGAAGACGTTATACAGTGCGGATTGAGCAGCGCGGGCAGGGACAGGCTCCTGAAGTTTGCCGATATCGTACGGCCGTACGTTTGCAGCGTCCATATAAGGGGCATATAGTTCATCCGTCAGTTTATAACTGTCGATGTTGCACATACTGGCTTGCATCGATTTATACATATTGTATATATTGTGTTTTGTGAAAATAACACACCCAATATATTGTGTTTTTCGCTTGACAAGAAAAGTGCTCCATATTATAATTAGCTCACTGGCATTAAAGTCATTTTATGTCACTATATGTCAGGGGGCTTTATTATTACTCAGTAAATTCCGGAATTATTGGGTCCTTATCATCAAACTGGCAGTATGGTGCTATTAAAGGAGTGGATCGATCAATGTATCAGGTAATAAAAAGGGACGGAAAGATAGCGGAGTTCAGCATCACAAAAATAGCAAATGCCATCAAGAAAGCATTCGATGCACAGGGGAAAAATTATCACCAGGATATCATCGACTTCCTGGCACTCAAAGTGACTGCCGATTATCAGGACAAGATCGAAAACGGATATATCACTGTCGAAGCCATCCAGGACAGTGTGGAGCGAGTATTGGTACAGGCCGGATATGCCGATGTTGCCAAGGCATATATCCTTTACCGCAAACAGAGAGAAAAAGTACGCAACGCAAAATCCACTTTGTTGGACTACAAAGAACTGGTCAACAGTTATGTAAATATAGAAGACTGGCGCGTAAAAGAAAACTCGACTGTCACTTATTCAGTCGGCGGACTGATACTCAGCAACTCGGGTGCAATTACTGCCAACTATTGGCTCTCTGAAGTATATGATGAGGAAGTAGCAAACGCTCACAGAAACGCCGACATACACATACATGACCTTTCCATGCTTACAGGATATTGCGCCGGCTGGTCGCTGAAGCAGCTGATTCAGGAAGGGCTCGGCGGTGTAGAGGGCAAGATCACTTCCTCCCCTGCCAGCCATCTCTCGACCCTGTGCAACCAGATGGTCAACTTCCTGGGCATCATGCAGAACGAGTGGGCGGGAGCTCAAGCTTTTTCGTCATTCGATACTTACCTTGCACCCTTCGTCAAGGTCGACAATCTTGACTACAAGGAAGTCAAGCAGTGCATACAGTCCTTTATATATGGCGTCAATACTCCCAGCCGCTGGGGCACCCAGGCTCCATTCACGAACATAACACTTGACTGGACCGTGCCGGACGACCTTGCCGATCTCCCTGCTATCGTCGGCGGCAAGGAAATGGATTTCAAATATAAAGACTGCAAAAAAGAGATGGATATGATAAACAAGGCGTTCATCGAGATAATGATCGAGGGCGACGCCAACGGACGCGGGTTCCAGTACCCCATCCCGACATACTCCATCACAAGGGACTTTGACTGGAGCGACACGGAGAACAATCGCCTGCTCTTCGAGATGACCGCCAAATATGGTACACCATATTTTTCAAACTATATCAACAGCGATATGAAGCCGAGTGACATTCGAAGCATGTGCTGCAGGCTGCGCCTCGACCTTCGTGAACTCCGCAAGAAAGGCGGCGGATTCTTCGGAAGCGGAGAGAGCACCGGCTCTATCGGCGTCGTTACCATCAACATGCCCCGTATCGCTTATCTGGCCAAGGACGAAGAGGATTTCTATAACCGCCTGGACAAGCTGATGGATATAGCTGCCCGCTCTCTTGACACAAAGCGTACAGTCATTACCAAGCTGATGAATGCGGGCCTGTACCCGTACACCAAGAGGTACCTGGGCACATTTGAAAACCACTTTTCAACGATCGGCCTTATCGGCATGAACGAGGTCGGGCTGAACGCAAAGTGGCTTGGCAAGAACATGCTTGACGAGAGGACACGCAAGTTCACGATCGAAGTGCTCAACCATATGAGGGACCGCCTCGTAATATATCAGGAGAAATATGGCGCGCTGTTCAACCTTGAGGCAACTCCCGCCGAGTCTACGACTTACAGATTGGCAAAGCACGACGTTGAGCGCTATCCCGATATCATTACCGCAGCAAAACCAGGCGACACTCCCTACTACACCAACAGTTCTCACCTTCCTGTCGGCGCAACGGACGACCTGTTCGAGGCACTGGAACTGCAGGATGACCTCCAGGTGCTCTACACCTCCGGTACAGTGTTCCACGCCTTCCTCGGCGAAAAGCTGCCGGATTGGAAAGCAGCCGCAGCACTCGTGCGCAAGATCGCGGAGAACTACAAACTACCCTACTACACCCTGTCGCCTACTTACTCGGTTTGCAGCACACACGGCTATATAGTCGGCGAGCACCTCACCTGCCCCGAATGCGGTAAGGAGACGGAGGTTTACAGCCGGATCACGGGTTACTATCGCCCGGTCAAGAACTGGAACGCAGGAAAAGCACAGGAGTTCAAAGACAGGAAAGAATACGACCCTGATAAGATAATCAACATATCAGAGGCTCGCAACGTTTCCGGCAATGCTGTGAAGACAGGCGATGCACGGCAGCAGGAAGTGAACACTCAAACGGTCGCTTCCGGCAGTGAGCTCTTGCTGTTCACAACGAAAACCTGTCCCAACTGCCCTTCGGCGAAAAAAGCCCTTGATGAGGCCGGTGTAGAATACAGCGTTATGGACGCAGCGGAGCATCAGGACCTTGTAGAAAAGTTTGGGATCATGCAGGCACCAACCCTTGTGTGTGTCACAGATAACGGCGCCGTAAAGTATGCAGGGCTCCAGAACATAATGCAGTTCCTGAAAGCAGCGAAATAGGATAAATTGAATAATGGCAAGCGGTACCCTGGGTTCCTTTCCGGGTACCGCTTGAATTTATCGCAGCGATTGCAGACATCCTTGCGCTTTATATGGCATAATTTTGGACCAATCAAAATGTGTATTTATGCTATTCACAAAAACTATAATACTACCCAATATCATATTACCACTGCTCTTGAACTAATTTCTTGACACCATGATTCAAGTTCATTCTCAGCATTTATACATTCTATTGTCACCGCCGGGGTATAATTGACCCATAGCG
>JAAYMG010000186.1 GCA_012521525.1 Clostridiales bacterium
CGACAATAAGCCTACTTATGCGGAATCGTTCCTGATCATGGCTGCCGCGGCTTACTACCATGCAACAAGGGATCAGAGGGCATACGAAATAGCTCTCGAATCCTTCCGCATCATGGAAGAAAAGGTGAAGATCGCTCCGGGTGTTTACAGAAACGGTTTTACCCGTGACTGGAGCAAGCCGGCGGAAATGAGATTCGGCTCCGGCAGAAGGGCGGTCAGTATGCCTGACGGGATTATGTTCCAGCACCATCTTTGCCAGGCATACGAGCAGTTGTACCGCGCGACAAACGATCCGATAGTAGGGAAAGCATTGCGCGAGTTCTCGGAATATATCTGTGAAACATTGTACGATCCTGAATACCGTTGCTTCAAGGGGTTCATGGACAAGGAAGGCAATCGCCTGGGAACCAGGCAGAGCTTCGGGCATGACTGTGAGATAAGTTATCTGGCAATGGACATTGCCGAACTCGTCGGAGATGATGAGCTGATAAGCAAAACAAAGGATGTATGCAAGGCAGTTCTTAAGCAGGTGCTGGAGAATGACTTTGACAGTTACGGCAGCCTGTTCAACGGTGGAGACCTCGCGACGGGACAAAGAGAGGAAAGCCGTGTATGGTGGGCCCAGGCCGAAGCAGTGACTGCTATGCTCTGCGGCTATGAACTGACAGGTGATACGGCATACCTGGATGCTTGCATGAAACAGCTTGAATATATCGAAAAGTACTTTGTAGACAGGAAAGACGGCGATTGGTTCAACAATGTTATCGTCGACGAGCAGGGCTGGCGTATTGTGGACGGTATGCACGGGTTTGACAAACTCAATGCGGGAAAGTGCCCGTTTCACAATTCCCATATGTGCTTTGAAGTGATCAGAAGGGTCGACAGGATATTGTCAAATCAAAAAGTTTAGTAATTCGGAAGTTTCTGTATAGGTGTGCTGTCTTATGACATTTTGTTTGTTTCGGTGATCGGACTGTGCGCGAATTGAACGAATGCTTCTTAAGACAGCACATTTCAATTGCGGGAGGAAATCGTATGAAGGAAATATATGTGCAAACTGCGTCTTTCTCAAGGGAACTGACGGAAGATTTTCACGGAAGCCTTGAGAAGATCGCAAAGGCCGGCTATTCAGGAGTCGAGTTGTTCAATGAGATTTACGGCGGCTATACGGCTGCGGGACTGAAGGATTATCTGGCCTCTCTCGGAATGGTGGCCATCGGTGCCCATGTGAATATCGATAACACTGAGCAGCAGCTGGATTATCTTGCCGAGGCAGGCTGCAAATATGTCGTATGTCCCGGTTTGAGAATAAGCTCGGAGGATGAAGCCTTAAAAGCGGCTGAGAATCTTAACCTGTACGGCGAGAAGACAAAGGAATACGGCATGATATATGGCTATCACAATCATCACAGTGATTTCCATGTTTTTGGCGGAAAGAGAGTAATCGATATTTTACTGGAAAATACGGATCCGCAGAAAGTGACTTTTGAGGTGGACGTCGGTTGGGTATGGAGAGCCGGGATCGATGCTTCAGAATTCATATCAAGCTACCCGGGCAGGTTCAGGCTGATACACGTGAAGGAGACTTCGCGTGTATTAGGTCCCGAAGACGATTTCGGACAGCTCTTCAGAAATGTCAAGCGCGGGCCTGACGGAAAACCCATATTTACACCCGAGCAGATGAAGAAGCTGGAAGAACACAGGAAGATCAACTGCAAGCTTGGCCAGGGAATCATCAACATGCCGGAAATCAGGAGA
>JAAYMG010000187.1 GCA_012521525.1 Clostridiales bacterium
CCTCCGCCTGTCTTACTCAAAGTTGAACAACCCCGTTACGTCCAGGCAGGCGAAATAATCTTTCGGTGTCTCGGCTCTCCTTATAAGCTCCCATGAGCCGTCCTCGCGCAGCAGTATCTCGGCCGACCTGAGTTTACCGTTGTAGTTATATCCCATACTGAACCCATGAGCTCCGGTGTCGTGGATGACTACTATGTCGCCTATATCGATCTTTGGCAGCATGCGGTCGATAGCAAACTTATCATTGTTTTCGCAAAGTGAGCCCGTCACGTCATACATGTGATCGCAGGGCTCTTCCTCTTTGCCAAGGACCGTGATATGGTGATATGCACCATACATGGCAGGCCGCAAAAGGTTTACCGCGCAAGCATCAAGCCCGACGTACTCTTTATATATATGCTTTTTGTGAATGACCGTAGATACAAGGCATCCGAATGGCGCAAGCATATAGCGGCCAAGCTCTGTAAATATGGCGGCATTCCCCAGGCCGGCAGGCACCATGATCTCTTCGAAAGCCTTCCTTACTCCTTCTCCGATGGCATATATATCGTTTGGCTTCTGGTCGGGACGGTACGGTATGCCGATCCCTCCGGAAAGATTTATGAACGTGATGTTCTGTCCTGTCTTTTCATGCAGGGATACGGCGGTTTCGAACATCAGCCTTGCCAAAGTAGGATAGTAATCGTTTGAAAGGGTGTTTGAAGCAAGGAAAGCATGGAGACCAAAGTTTTTTGCTCCCATCGCGCTCAGTTTTAGTATTCCTTCTTCAAGCTGATTATATGTCATCCCGTATTTGGCCTGGGCGGGAGTGTCCATTATCTCGTTGGTTACTACGAAATCTCCGCCCGGATTGTAGCGGAGGCAGATCGTCTCCGGAATATGGCCTGTCACTTTCTCCAAAAAATCGATGTGGGTAAAATCGTCAAGATTTATTATCGCTCCGAGCCTGTCGGCATACTGGTATTCTTCCGGCGGTGTCACGTTTGATGAAAACATTATGTCACTTCCGGAAAAGCCGCAGGCTTCGGCAAGCATGAGTTCGGTGTATGAGGAGCAGTCGACTCCGCAGCCCTCTTCCTGGAGTATCTTCAGGATGCCCGGGGTCGGAGTGGCCTTGACCGCAAAATATTCCCTGAAGCCCTTGTTCCATGAGAACGCATCCAGCAGGGCACGGGCATTTTTCCTGATACCGGCCTCATCGTAAATATGGAACGGGGTCGGGTGTTCTTTGATGATCTCTCTGATTTTATCGAGTGTAACAAACGGCCTCTTCATATTCAACCTTTCCAGAAAAAGTAATAATCATCTCGATGTTGAAAAAATTGTAGCGTACTTTTGACATTTTATCAATAGAAAATGCTAGCAAACGGCAGTATATGCAGCGATTTTGTAAACTGTAACATTATTTTGATGATCGGACTGCCCCGTATTGTCTAATCTACAACAGGTCGGACGTCTCCTGTCCGGCAGTTGTCAAATGTTCCCGAATCTTGTCATATACTGTTGGCTATGTTAATATTTTTATAATGATAAAAATCACAGCGGGAAAGCAGGTGCCAGTGCTTTTCCTGTATTTTGGGGAGAAACGGGATATGAAAAGTGTATTGAAGGGATTAGTTATTTTTGTCATCCTCGCCGGTCTCTGTCTCGGGGGATATTGGGCGATACAGCCTCAGCAGCGCTCGGCAATAAGCCTGTGGATCGCACAGGTGGCGGAAAGCGGCGGCAACACCACCTTCGCCGCAAAAATGTACGAAACCGCGCTCAGGATACATCCAAAAAACAGACTTGCGCGGCAAAGCGCGATCGAGTTTTACAGGTCCTCCGGCAATATAACGAAACTTGAGTACCATCTTCAAAAGGGTATAGAGGCGGAACCGGGAAACTCATACTATTACGAAGAACTCTGCCGCACTTATGTGGGACAGGGCAAATATTATGATGCGGTGCTGCTTCTTGACAACATCGAGGACGCAGTGGTATCAAGAAAGATCTCATCACTCAGGCCAAAGGCTCCTGTATTCTCACCCGACTCCGGCACCTACAGGGACACCTTCAGTATTACCGTCACTTCTCCTGAGAATACGACGGCTTACTTCTCGATAAACAGTGATTTCCCGACCGAGCATGACATGCTGACCGGAGAGATCGAACCGATACCTGGCGAGATGAAGCTTATGGCAGTGTGCGTCGACAAAAACGGGCTTATAAGTCCTGTTTCTTATGCAAACATAGTGTATATACCCGAGGTATCTTCCGTGACATTCGAAGACGAGGGCGTTGAGCGTATAGTTCGGAAGATCCTGATGCGTCCTTCTGGCGACATCTCATCCGGCGACCTCAGGTCGATAGTCAGCTTTTCCAACTCTCTTGAGGGCGAGATCGTACCGATCAAGTCCGTAAATGATCTCAAGTGGTGTACTGACCTGGAAGAGCTTGAACTGACAGGTGTGGAGAACGCTCTTGATTGTATCGGTTCCCTTCCGAAACTCAGGACCCTTACACTGGTCGGATGCTCGATAAGCAACCCCTCGCCGATCTCGGGATTGCAGGAACTCGAAACTCTTGACCTGTCGCAAAATGTCATCACATCGATCGCTTCGCTGAGAGATCTGCCCAGGCTTGAGAGATTCCACATCCGCAGCAACGCATTGGTCGACATTTCTTCTATTTCCGTCTTCCCCGAGCTTCGCTACTTTGACGCGTCGGACAACGCCATTTCCGACATTTCTCCGCTCCGGGACTGCAAAAAACTTGAGATGCTGATGCTTGACGGCAACAAGATAGAGGACATAAGCTCCCTCGGCTCGCTTGCGGGCTTGAAAACACTGGATCTCTCGGGCAATAACATATACGATATTGATCCGCTCAAAAACTGTGTATCACTGACGACGCTCAGTTTATCCAACAACAAAATCGAATTGCTTCAAGCCCTGTCATCCTGCACGAACCTGGTATCATTATCGGCTTCCAAAAACAATATCAGCGTCATAGACCCGCTCGGAACTCTCCAAAACCTGAACATAATTGACTTGTCGGAAAATACGATAATCAGCGCCGATGCATTGGCAGCATGCATTTCGCTCGTACAGGTAAATCTGTCGAAGAACTTTCTGACGGATATCTCATCGCTTGCCGCGCTGCCGGACCTGCAGGAGCTTAACATCGAAAAGAACAACATAAAGGACCTTTCGGCCTTTGCGTCCTCCCCTTCGCTGATGACGATCTACGCATTCGGCAATCCCTTGAAGGATGTTAAAGCGCTTGAAGATGCCGCAATAACGGTATACAAATAAGCTCATGCGGCGTATATTTGCCTGTGCCGTTGCCAACACTAATTCCGGTGCATAAATATAGTCACCGGAGGTAAAAGAATGGACAAGGACAGGAACCGGAAGTCCCTTCATCTGCGCCTTGTAAACTCGGTTGATAATAACAGCGACAATGACGACAGCAGGAAAGCGGACCGGCTGCAAGGCAAAAACGAGCAGGACTCAGAAAACAGGCCGGATCGCGGGAAAAGGGACAGGAAAAGTTCTACCACCCATGACGGCGAAGGTTCCGAGATGTTTTAGTTTCTACTGCCCTTCATAAAAAAATCCGTACACCCTAAAGCAAGTGAACGGTCCTTATGTCTTGTTTCAGGAAATCTGAAATGAGCATGAGGACCGTTCACTTGTCATTATAATATAGCCGCACAGGAACAGATCCTGTACGGCATTTTCTTACTGATAATCCTTTACCGCGTAGCTGACAAACTCTCTCATGGAATCCAGGAAACGGGCAGTTTCCTCATCTGTACTGCCATGCGCAAGCATGTAGAACTTGATTTTAGGCTCCGTTCCGGATGGCCTGACCAGAAGCTTCGATCCGCCCTCAAAGTGGAATCCGAGCACGTCCGAGCCGGAGATCTCCGCATTTTTCACCGCACCTGTTTTTAAATCCCTGCAAGTGCCGTCCAGGTAATCGGTTACCATGACCAGATCCAGCGCATCCGGGAATTCCTTTGCTCCGCGCCGCAAATCTTCCATGAGCCCTTTCATTTTTGTCAGCCCGTCGAGGCCGGGCATTACGATATTCACGGTCTCATCCTTATAAAAGCCGTACTTGTCATAAAGGGCCTGAAGCGCCTCAAAAAGTGTCATACCCTTGTCCACATAGTAAGCGCACATCTCAGCCAACAGCATGGAAGCTGTGACCGCATCCTTGTCCCTGCAGTGGTCTCCGATCAAGTAGCCGATAGACTCCTCGAATGAAAAGATGCAGTTGTTCCCCTGCTTTTCCTGCTCCGCGATTTTCTCTGCAATGAATTTGAAACCAGTAAAGGTATCATGGATCGGTATGCCGTTGCCCTCGCTGACCGCACGCGCCATTTCGGTCGAGACTATCGACTTGACCGTAAATGGGTTGTCCGGCATCATGCCCCTTCTTTTCCGGGCAGTTATGATATAGTCCAGTAGGAGTACGGCGGTCTGGTTGCCGCTGAGCTGCACGTACTCCCCTTCACCGTTCGGGGCTACGATGGCGACCCTGTCCGCATCGGGATCTGTCCCGATGATCAGATGGGCCTTGTGCTGCCTTGCATGCTTTATCGCCAGCTCAAATCCGCCCGGAGTCTCCGGGTTGGGGCTCGCAACAGTGGGAAAATCCCCGTCGGGCTCCATCTGCTCCGGCACGCAGATAATATTCGTGCAGCCTATCCTTCGAAGGGCTTCGGGTACCATTCTGTATCCGACCCCGTGGAACGGAGTATAAACTATCCTGTACTTATCCCTGACGCGCTGCAGCGGCTCTGTGTCTATCGACTGGGAAAGCACCCTTTCGAGGAACGCCTCGTCCATTTCCTTCCCCAGGATCCGTATCAGGCCTTTTTCGACGGCCAGGTCGAAATCCATCAGCTTTGCTCCGTCAAATATGTCTATCCGTGAAACAGCTTCCTCCACGATCGCCGCCTGCTTTGGAGGAAGCTGGGCACCGTCCGACCAGTAAGCCTTGTAACCGTTGTACTCGGGCGGATTGTGCGAGGCGGTTATGTTTATTCCCGCGGCACAGCCCAGATGCCTGATAGCGAAACTCAGCTGGGGCGTGGGACGCATGCCGTCGAAAATGTAAACTTTAACGCCGTTTGCCGCGAGTACGCATGCCGCCTCTCGGGCAAAGCGCTCGGAATTATGCCGGCAGTCGAACGATATGGCTGCCCCTTTTTCCTGCAAACCCTCTGATATGAGAAGCTCGGCTATCCCCTGGGTGACCTGGCGGACGACATAAACATTCATATTGTGCAATCCTGTCGCCATGACACCGCGCAGCCCTGCGGTACCGAAAGCAAGGGGCGTATAAAACCGGCTCTGTATCTCCTTTTCGTCATCCCTGATCGACTCCAGCTCATTCCTTTCCTCTTCGGTAAGCGCGGGAGAGCTGAGCCATCTTTGAAACTCTTCCGTATATGTCATATTCCGACTCCTTCCAAAAGGCTATACATCGAAACTCTTTCTCGTGACCTGCTCAACACCCTGTATAAGATGGAGCTTCCTTGTGACTGCTTTTAACTGGTTGAGGTCCTTTACTTCTATCGATATGTTGATGGCATCGTTGCCGTTTTTATATCTTCGGGCATTTATGCTCGTCACCGGAATCTTCATCGCAGTCAGCGCAGTCATGATATCGACGACCAATTGAGCCCTGTCCTTTGCAGTCAGCACGATATCTGTTTCATATCTCTCATCGACCTGATCCGCCCAATATACATTGATCCATCGCCTCTGGTCGTTCGATCTTTCAAGAGACTGGACATTCGTGCAGTCCGTACGGTGGATGGACACACCATAACCTTTCGTCACGAAACCGATTATTTCATCGCCGGGCACCGGCGTACAGCACCTTGAGAATTTGACAAGGCAGTTGTCGACGCCTTCCACTATGACGCCGGACTCGCTTCTCTTCGGCTTCCTGGCCTTTACGGACTGCTGTTCGGCCGGTTTGTCGGTCTTGAGCCTGTTCAGGCGCAGCAGCTCGTCTCTTGCACGGTTTGCCGCCCTCATGGAGGTTATCCCTCCATAACCGATCGCAGCATACAGCTCTTCTATCGAACCGAAACTCATACGCTTCAGGTACTGCGACAATACGTCTTCCTGCAGCACGTCGGCCAGCTGGACCCCCAGCTTCTTCAGAGCGGATTCGAACATTGCCGCACCCTGGGCAATATTCTCCTCCCTCTTCTCCTTCTTGAACCATTGCCGTATCTTGTTCCTGGCTTCGCTCGTCTTCGCTAGGTCAAGCCAGTCGCGGCTTGGACCGTGAGCCTGCTTTGCGGTCAGTATTTCAATTATGTCCCCGTTCTGCATCACATAATCAAAACCTGCGATGCGGCCGTTGACCTTTGCCCCGATCATACGGTTGCCGACTTCCGAGTGGATCGCATACGCAAAGTCGATAGGCGTCGCTCCGGCCGGGAAGTTCAGCACATCGCCTTTCGGCGTGAACACAAAGACCTCGTCGGCAAACATGTCGATTTTCAGAGTGCGTATGAATTCGTCCGCATCGGTATCTTCCTGGGCCTCCAGCAGACGGCGCACCCACTCGAGTTTGCTGTCCAGGCTTGTGTCACCCATGGTTCCCTGCTTGTATTTCCAATGCGCGGCAATACCGTACTCGGCTACGCGGTGCATTTCATGCGTCCTGATCTGGATCTCGAAGGGCTGGCCCTCTCTTCCGATAACGGTGGTATGCAGCGATTGGTACATGTTGGGCTTCGGAGTAGAGATATAGTCCTTGAACCTTCCCGGTATAGGCTTATACATATCATGGACGATACCAAGCACATTGTAGCAGTCAACCAAATCATCCACTATGACACGGACGGCATAAAGGTCGTATATCTCATAAATGGACTTGGCCTGGTTATACATTTTTCGGTATATGGAATATACGTGCTTGATCCTTCCGTCAATAACGGCGTCGATATTGTTTTCTTCGAGCCCTTTTCTGACGCGTTCCTTGATGTGTTCAAGGAAATCCCCGTTATTTTTCTGCAGCCTGGCAAGCTCTTCCGTGATCTCTTTATATCCGATAGGGTCAAGGCATCGAAGCGCAAGGTCTTCCAGTTCTCCCTTGATGCGCTGCATGCCCAGCCTGTGGGCGAGCGGAGCATAGATTTCCATGGTCTCAAGGGCCTTTTCCCTGCGTTTTTTCTCGTTCTGGTATTCTATGGTACGCATGTTGTGCAGGCGGTCGGCTATCTTTATCAGGATGACCCGAATGTCTTTTGCCATTGCGAGGAACATCTTGCGCAGGTTTTCCATCTGCTCGTCTTCTTTATACGTATACTGGACACGCGTGAGTTTCGTTACTCCATCGACCAGATCGGCGACTGCTGTCCCAAATCTCTTTTTGATCTCGTCGTAGCTCGTGTTCGTGTCTTCAATAGTATCGTGGAGCATGGCGGCAATGGCCGAATCTATATCAAGCCCCATCTCCTCGATTATTTCCGCAACAGCCAGTGGATGGGTCACATACGGTGAACCATCCTTCCGCACCTGTCCGCTGTGTGCGGCACAAGCGAACTCAAAGGCGTCTCTTAAGCGCCTGGCGTCTTCGTCCTGTGCGTTCATTTTTTTGATAAGGGTTTCGAGTCGCCTATCCAATTTGAACCTCCACAATCATGCGAGTTGCTTTGTCTAGTTTGATGACTCCAAGGTTTCCCTCAGCCTCATCATCGTCCTGGACGTGTTGAGGTCTGTGGGCTGCTTCTCCATCAGCTTTATCTCTATCGTCTCATCTTTTAATTTGTATTGCAACCTGTTTTTTTCGGCCAGCGCATGTACGCAAATCATAAACTTCGCGTAGGATAGCTCGATCCGTTCTTCCCGGCTTATTTTCCTGCACATGGAACCGATCATCGCTGTCATATGGCCGTCATCGTCGCTGTTTCTGTGTATATGCCTCAGAACTGCGATAAACTCCTGCTTTTGGGGCATCAGCGCGGCGGCCTCTTCGCGCGTGACATCTTCACCTTCGATAAACCTTCTGAACAGCGACATCTCGCAGTTGTACTTTTTATATGCTTCCGGTTCAAGCCTCAGATCAAGCAGGACGATCCGGACCGACAGTTTCCCTTTTACCTCTAATGTTTCGACCCTGCACGCCGCATCCCCGACATCCCCTTCGCACATGTCAAGACGGTCTTTGTTCATGCCGAAGTACAGGGCTGAAAGATTCATGTCTCCTTTGCCGATCGTAAGCTTCAGGCTGTTTCCCCACCCGAGAGGTATTATTTCCCTTATCTCAACATGCGGGATCAGGAAATGGGGAACAGGGTTGCACGCACCGTAAGGCTCAAGTACAGCCAGCCCCGATATGGATTTATCATCCAGCATGCCGTTCTCGAGCACCGCATCGATGTGTATATGCGGCGGTTCCAACTCACATGCTATGTTTTCCAGCAGCTCACGCAGCGCAGGGATATTCTCCTCGCGGATGGTAAACCCGGCTGCAAATTCGTGCCCTCCCCAGGTGTCAAACAGGTACGACGCCTTCTGCATGGCATTGACGATATTGATACCGTAGAAGCTTCTGGCGGAGCCCTTGCCGACACCGTTTTCCAGGCTGATCAAAAACACAGGGCATGCAAAACGTTCCGACAGCCTTGATGCGATTATCCCGATGACCCCCGGGTGCCAGTTTTTGTCGGATATCACCAGCGCCCCCGGCCTTTTGCCCCCGGCCCGGGAAATATATCGATTACACAGAGAAACAGCTTCCTCGTATGTATCGTTCTCCATTTTCTGGCGCATGCGGTTGAGTTCGCATAGCTTTTCCACGATCTCCTGCGCGGTTTTCTGGTCCCCGGTCATAAACAGTTCGACCGCCAGTGAAGAACATCCCATCCTTCCGGCAGCATTTATGCGGGGAGCGATCGAAAAGCCGATCATGCCTGCATTCACTTTCGCATCTTCCGGCACAGATTCGCGAACAAGAGTATTGAGACCCAATCTCCTTCCGCGGTTTATTTCCTGTAATCCTCTTGATACAAGGGCACGGTTTGCACCGACCATCGGCATGACATCCGCCACGGTGCCCACCGCCACCAGGTCGGAGTAATCTGTCAGTATTTGCTCGATGTTTTCGACGCCCTCGTACGCAAGCACGAGCATGAAAGCGACGCCCACGCCTGACAGGTTCTTCAGGGGATATTTGCTGTCTGCGCGGCATGGATTGATGACCGCACAGGCAACAGGCAGTTCGTCGCGGCATTCGTGATGATCCGTTATGATCAGATCGATCCCCAGCGTTCTTGCATGCTTTGCCTCTTCCGTGGCGGTAATGCCAAGGTCGACAGTGATGATCAGAGAAACGCCCTCTTCAGCAAGCCTGTCAATGGCCGCAGTGCTCATGCCGTAGCCTTCCTCGATCCTGTCCGGTATATAGTATATGCAGTCCGCACCTTTTTCGCGAAGCCAGCCCAGGAGCAGGCTTACAGCGGTTATTCCGTCAACATCGTAGTCGCCGAAGACCGCAATGCGTTCCGATTTTTCAAGCGCCTGACGGATCCTGCCGCAGGCCTTCTCCATATCGGCCAGTTCCATCGGATCTCCGATAAGGCCGCTGTCCGTCCTGAGGAAGCTCCGTGCCTGTTCGAGGGTCTTCACTCCTCTTGCGGCAAGCACTTTTGCGGCGAGCTTCGGTATCCCTCCCGAGGAAAGTACGGACTCGGCCTTAAGATCCAACTCGCTTATTATCCAGCTCTTATAGTTCAAACCGAATCCCTCCTTTCCCGGCAGCTGTGCGGTTTGGTCTTAAGCCCAATTCAAAAATCAGGAGAATATTTCAGGAAATCATATCGGAAAAATATCAGAAATAAAGATAGAAAACTTATCTGGAAATCAATATCAGGCGAGCAATATCTGGAGATCAATACGGGAGATATGGAATATCAAAACGGGAGAACATTACGGGAAAACAATACGGGAGAGCAATATCGGCAGATAAATTCCCGGAGAAAACATTAGAAAGATCCAAAAGGATATATCAGGAAAACACGTCAGAGGAAAATATCAGCAGAAGAATATATCAGAAAATATATCAGCAGAAGCGCGATCACTTCTTATCGGCACACTTCAGCGTTATGATCGGCACATGCGGCCTGTTAAAAAGCCTCAGCGAAAAACTCGCGTTCCCCAGTCCGCGGCTTGCGATCATGGTCGTGTTGCCCTTTTGATACAGGCCGTTTGTAAACTTCGGGAACAATACGCGTCCCGGCCCGACGATCCCGTCCGTAAACGGGAGCCTTATGAGCCCTCCGTGGGCATGTCCCGTCAAAACAAGCGGCATACCCAGTTCAGCATATTCCTCAAAGCGGTCATACCTGTGGCTGAGGGTCAAAATGAAAGAGTCGGTCTTGCTTCGTGCCAGTTTGAATACCTCTTCCATTTTCATCATGTCTGCCCGGCCGGAGGGATCGTCGATCCCCAATATCATTATTTCACCTTCACCGCGGGTTATCATCGCAGACTGGTTCCTCAGCACTGTTATTCCCGCTTCGCGCAGTATATTGAAAATCGCTCCGTCCTTCCTTGTTGCATACTCATGGTTTCCCGGAACGTAGTATGTGGGGGCAATTGCGGCAATATCGGAAGCCGGCTTATCCAGATCCG
>JAAYMG010000188.1 GCA_012521525.1 Clostridiales bacterium
ACGAGCTTCATGAGCGTTCCGGTTATACCGGTGCCATAGAGCAGCCCGTTTTTGATCTCGTCGGAAATGGAAAGCTCTTCGAGGGATTTCTCCAGAGGCACTTCCAACAGGATCCCAAGCGTTGAGAACATGCCCAGCAGGTAAGCTTCTGATTTTGAGACGGGGGTATCCGGGATGAACTGGTTAAGCTCTGAGCAGAAGCTTGCCCTGAGGAAGGATATCCTGATCAGTTCATTTGGAGTATTTCCGGTACCTTGCCTGAAACTTAACAGGTAGATCCACTGTTTCAGCTGCCCAAGACCCAGGACGATGAGTGCCTGCTTGATGGACCTGACCCTGTTCCGAAAGGCAAAATAAGCCGAGTTCACAAGCCTCAACAGTGAGAACGTGAGTGTGACGTCCCGCGATATGATCTCCGTAATAGTGTCGATATTTGGTTCGTCTTTTGTGACCTCAATGACGAGCTGAAAGAAGTTGGTCTGCAGGTGGTCCAGGCGGCTTACGCTTGACGACTGAGCCTCAGCTATGTAAGTGCCCTGTTTGAATTGGCATCCCAGCTCTTTGGCGCAATCATATGCCTGGCGGGAGTTGACATTGTACGCAATGACGGTCTTTTTGAGGTTCCTTGCCACGTCGATGATATTCTTCAGTGCATCTTTGTCTGAAATGTCTGAAAAGTCGAGCTTGATTATGTCCACGACATCCATTATCGAAAAATAGCGGGTATTGAACTCGAAACCTTTTACTGCAATTCGGTAGCCCATTTTTTTGAAGTGATAGATCGCCTTTTGGGCCAGAGGGTGGATTATCGAATTTTCCTCTATCTGTATGACGAGCTTTTTCGCGTTGAAGATCCTGGGGATGTCTTTCAGCAGCAGGTTAGGGGTAAAGGTAAAATAAGCTGTTTTGCCGTTGAGGAACTTCTCGCTGTCGATCGAGGTAAGGAAGTTTTCGATGGCATTTGCCACTACAGTATCTGTACGGTTGAAAAGGCTGCCGTCGTCCTCCTTGTAAAGGATCTCATAGCCTACGACTTCGTCCCGCTCATCCAGGATGGCCTGTCTAACAACGCTCGTGTCCAAGGGAACACCTCCAAATTGCAGAAAAATCCAAGCATATGATTTATATTAATGCTAAATATACCATATTTCGACACAATCGTCAATGTTGAGACAAAGTTTCATATAAATATGATTGCGATGCCTTCATCGCTGCAGCACGATACCCATAAAGCGCTCAGCAGCAAGCGAGATCGGGACACCGTTCATCCTGACAAGGCCGATCGACCTCCGGGGGAGTTCCTCTGCAAGTTCAACTTTTCGGAGTGCCCCACATTCAAGTTCTTCGGCGACAAACTGCTCGGTCACGCAGGCAAAGCCAAGCCCGATACGGGAAAACTCGATCAGCAGATCAAGGCTTCCAAGCTCGATGGCCGGCTTGAGAAGAATGTTTTTGCTTTTGAAATACTCGTCAAGCCTTCGCCTTGTATTGCTTGCCTTTTCCAGCAGGAGAAGCGGATAATGTGAAAGGTCCTCCAGACTTTTTATTCGCGGTATCTCGTCAAAATACCTGGGGCCTGCTACGAAGCAGTCATTGATCGTCATGCATGGAATAACGGTAAGCTGCGGATCGTCATCGATAGGCAGGTTGACAAATCCGATTTCCACATCACCGTTCTTAAGAAGGTGTATTGTTTCCTTCGAAGTCCTGTTTGTCACATGTATTTCGAGATTCGGGTATTTCTCGTGGAAAATCTCAAGGAAGTTCAGAAGGTAGAATTTGCAGATACTGTCGCTTGCGCCTATGTTGATTTGCCCGCGGTCGAGATTGAGCATTTCCGAAAAGCGCTTTTCTCCGCTGTTCAGCTGTTCGAGCGCGCGCTCCACGTATTTCAGCAACAGTTCTCCTTCCTGGGTGAGCGTTATGCCGCGCGAACCGCGTACGAAAAGCCTGCCGCCAAGCTCTTTTTCCAGCTGCTTTATGGACTGGGTCACAGCGGGCTGTGAAATGTAGAGCTCGCGGGATGCACGGGTCATGCTGCCTGCGCGCGCGACCGAGTAGAAAATACGGTATAGTTCGAGGTTTGCAGCCATAAGTGCTCCTTATATCAAATATAACTATAAGAAATTTTACTGATTGCTTGCTTTCAAGTATAATAGATGCCGTAAGCCCAGTCAATTTTTTTCGGTATTTTTGCTTATTCGACAGCGATAAAACTATGATCGATGCATCATTATCGGGATATGGAGGATAAAATGAGAGCTACAGGAACTCTGGCAAGGGGGATACGCATACCCATAATAAAGCAGGGCGACGACCTGGTGGAAATAGTTGTCGATTCGCTGCTGAATGCCGCTAAAAAAGACGGTTTCGATTTCAACGACAGGGATGTTGTAGGGATAACGGAGGCCGTGGTCGCAAGAGCCCAGGGCAATTACGCGACCGTCGGTCAGATCTCCGGAGATATACGCCGTAAGATAAAGGGAGATACGATCGGAGTCGTGTTCCCCATACTCAGCCGCAACCGGTTTTCACTACTTCTGAAGGGCATTGCGGGCGCGGCGGAAAAAGTGGTGCTCATGCTGAGTTATCCGTCGGATGAAGTAGGCAACCCGATCATTGACATGGATATGCTAGATGAGAAGGGGATCAACCC
Organism: Clostridiales bacterium; assembly: GCA_012521525.1. Classification (GTDB taxonomy): domain Bacteria; phylum Bacillota; class Clostridia; order Oscillospirales; family JAAYOS01; genus JAAYOS01. The sequence goes on from JAAYMG010000188.1 coordinate 2,657, forward strand.
TTTTTCCGACAATTTCACCGAGGAGCAATGGAGAAGCCTTTTCGGAAGCTATAAGCATCCGTTTACGGGAATCGATTATGTAGAGTTTTACAAACAGTTGGGCAAAAATATATCGGTCGTCTTCTCAAACGATCCGAAGTATATCCTGCAATATACGGACAATGTGATCGCATGTGATATACACACCAGAAAAAGAACCAAGAGGATACTTAAAGCATCGGGGGCGTCGGTCGTACTCGGTCTGGACGATATATTGACAGCGCCGTTTGAGGGCAGCGGATACAATGAGCATTATGGGCTGTTGGGATCCAACAAAGCGACCGAAGATTCCGTCAAGCTGTTTCCGCGCGACTGTTCGGCATTCGTACGTGAAGTCGCAAAGCGCCTTAAGGAAGCCACATCAAAAAATATCGAAGTGATGGTATACGGAGACGGAGCTTTCAAGGACCCTGCAGGAGGTATATGGGAGCTGGCAGATCCCACAGTTTCCCCGGCATATACCGACGGACTCATCGGAACGCCCAATGAGCTTAAGCTGAAATATCTTGTGGACAGCCGGTTTGCAAACCTGCAAGGCAGGGAGCTGGAGGAAGCCTTAAAGGCGGAGATACTGAAAAAGGAAGGCAATTTGGTTGGAAGCATGGATTCGCAGGGTACGACACCACGCAGAATCACCGACCTGCTGGGAAGCCTGTGCGACCTGGTAAGCGGCAGCGGGGACAAGGGAACGCCTGTGGTCCTTATTCAGGGATACTTCAACAACTTCGCAATGTAAAGCTAAAAACGAATTATGATGGATCGGCGGGTGGATTGATGGCTGTATTCAGATGCTATACGGAAAAGAAACCGGGGTTCGATGTTGAGGCCGGCAGGCTGCGTTCCGAACTCGAAGAGGTCCTTAACCTGAAGATCGGCTACATCAGGCTCTTCAACAGGTATGATATCGAAGGGATAGACATCGGGACGTACAACGACATAAAGCGCTCGATCCTGTCGGAGCCGCAAACCGACTACTGCTACGACGAAAACCTCCCCGGACTCGACGGCGAACACTTCATAGTGGCAGTCGAAGCCCTTCCGGGGCAATACGACCAGCGTGCGGATTCATGCGCGCAGTGCATCCAGATCATAACACGAGGAGAGCGTCCCGCAGTAAAGACCGCTAAAATATATGTATTCGGCGGGAGTTTTTCAAAGGCGGAGA
>JAAYMG010000189.1 GCA_012521525.1 Clostridiales bacterium
ATCCGCTTGTGACAAATTGGTGCGCGACAAGTATGTTGCGTCTGTTTATATCTATCCCGATTGAATCTATAACAGTCCGTAACGCATCTTCATAAGTAACTATTTCATTGCTGAAATGAGGGCGGACCAAAGCAGGCTTGAGGTATGGAAGCATGTAGATGTCAACTTCGCCAAAATCATCGGCAAGTGTTTTCTTCACAGGCTTTCCGTCAAACACGCCTGCAATATGTATCCCCGATTTGTCCAGGATCCGGCTTCCGAAATTCAGCCTCTGCGGGGAATCGTGGTTGCCGCTCACCATGAAGACAGGCAGACGGCGGGAGATCAGTTCCGTTATGAAATAGTCGAGCAGGTCCACTGCGTCGACAGACGGAATGCTTTTATCGTATACATCGCCCGCTATCAGCACACCGTCCGGCAGCTCCGTTTCCGCGTAAGCAAGTATTTGATCGATAATGTATTTCTGGTCCTCATATAGGCTTATTTCACCTATGCGCCTGCCGATGTGCAGATCGGACAAGTGGAACAACTTCATACGCATACCTCACTCTGTTTCGCCGGATCGTGCTGTTGGACCTTTGCGATATTTTTCCGGCGCTTTATAGTCTATATTATGCCTTGTATTCACATAGCGGACAGCCCTGGCAGAGCAACCCTGCGGATCAACCCCTCGGCAATAAGATTGTTGAGGATTCTGATCGCCTCGTGTTTGGTACTTCATTATATAACATATAACGATATTATACTGATTGCAAGCCACCACATGTAATTCTATAACATAGAGAAAACCAGAGCGTTTTATCGACAAATAAAGAAGCCGACTGGACTGTCGGCTTCTTTCGGTGGTACGCCCGACTGGATTCGAACCAGCGACCTTCAGAGTCGGAGTCTGACACTCTATCCAACTGAGCTACGGGCGCTTATTATTTTGACGCAAAGTTTATTATAACAGAAAGCAGCCCGGTTTGTAAATACGCGCAATGCTAATTTTCGTTGAAGCCCTGCCGAAGTATTCGGACCGTCGGATCAGGACCGGGCATTTTTGCCGGGCTGCGGATTTGCTGTCATCCCTCTATTTGGGCCGGTTTGCGTTTCGTGCGACTTCGAAAAGATGCTCGCCGATGTGGCAGTAACCGCCAGGATTTTTCTCAAGATATCTCTGATGGTACTCCTCGGCCGGGCTGAAGTTCTCAAGAGGTTTGACTTCGATGGCGATCGGAGCGGTGTACTTCTTCGCCAGTTCGGCAATAGATCTTTCTATAATCGATCTGTCCTGCTCATCAACATAGTAAATGCCGGTACGGTACTGCGTTCCGACGTCCCCGCCCTGCCGGTTCACAGATGTGGGATCTATCGCCTGATAGTATATATCCAGCAGGAACTCAAGGCCGATGATGTCCCTGTCATATTCCACCTTGACCGTTTCGGCATGTCCGGTGTTTGCCTTGCATACCTCTTCATATGTCGGGTTCAGCTTGTTGCCGTTTGCGTATCCTACTTCTGTAGAAATGACACCCCTTATCGATGCCAGGTATTTCTCCATTCCCCAGAAGCAGCCGCCGGCGAGATATATCACGGAATGCCTGCTCATTGGAACTTTCCTCCCGTTTTGTTTGTCTAATTCTAACACAAAGCATTTGCTGACATCAACAGTGAATATTCGCTGACATTATTTCAATGATGATCAAAACGGTTATAATAAACATGATAATTACGGGAAAGCGGTGCGATTTATGAAATTGTGTGAAATAAAAAAAGTATTGATCCTGCTTACTGTTTTTGCACTGTTGTTCACATTTGCCGCATGTGACATGCCGCAGCCGAAAGAACCGCAGCCAAGTCCGTCCGCGGTGTCTGCTGAAGGTAAAGATGATGCTGCTCCCGGCGTTGACGATAATGACAATGATCCTGGCAGGAATAG
>JAAYMG010000017.1 GCA_012521525.1 Clostridiales bacterium
ATTTGAAGTTGCACGAACTCCATTTCAGGATGCGCGGTGAGGATCCTGTCGAGAAGCTCGGCATTGTCGTGATAGGAAAATCCGATGTGCCGTGCTTTGCCCTCTTTCTTAAGTTTCACCATGTACTCGAATCCGCCGGTCCGTTCGACATTGTCGACAGATCTGCGGGTTATATCATGGATCAGATAATAATCGAAGTAATCTACCCCGCAGCGCCTCTGCTGCTCCTCAAAGAAGCGCTGATAATCCCCGGATGTCCTCACCATCGCGACAGGCATCTTGTCAGCCAGCAAGAAGCTGTCCCGTGGATGGCGCTCGACAAACGCCTTTTTCACTGCAGATTCGCTCATGTTATTATGATACATATATGCCGTGTCTACATATGTGAACCCGTTATCCAGAAAGTAATCAGCCATCATGTTTACCTGTTCCTGATCGATCGCCGACTGCTTTCCGGGTTCCAGCAAGGGAAGCCTCATTGCACCGAATCCAAGTTTCTTCATACGTCTCCTCCAGCTTCAATGTCCGCTTTGATGCGCGGATAAGTTATATACTTTCCTAAGTATACCTCTTAGAGTTAACTACATGTCAATACTTTTTTGCTAAAGCACATGTCAGTTCTTTTTTGCTTAAACACATAACAGTACTTTACTTAGACACATAACAGTACTTAACTGCCATGAACGAATGACAGCAGCTCTGATATGCACACCAAAGCCGCTGCCATAAACGTTGCAATTACACTTTTAACTTTCTGTCAATGCTTACCCTTTAAGCGAACCGATCATAACTCCCTTTACGAAGCACTTCTGCACAAACGGATAGATGCAAAGGATCGGCGCAGTCGCAACGATCGTCGTACAATACTGTACCAGCGGTTTATAAAGATCCATTTGCGATATAGCATCCGTACCCGAAAATACTTTTGTCAAATCGTTCTGAATCAATATCTCCCTGAGGATCAGCTGAAGGGGAAACAGTGAACGCCTTTGGAGAAAGATCATAGATTGCGGACTACCATGTAGAACGGGATAAGACCGCTGCTGAACATCATGGTGAATGTTGCGAAAAACATGAGCGGGACTTTCCACATCAGTCCCTTCCTTGACAATATATAACCTGCGATAGCGCACATAAGTGTACCAAGCAAGGTAGATGTAACGACATAGAAAATCGTGTGGCAAACCACACTGGAAAGCTAGTTGCACAATGGCCATGCTTAGCCATAGCAGCAACTCAGACTGATGCCTGCGGAACTTCAGACTTTTGAATCAATACAATTTTACATAGACCAAGCTAAAAGCATACTGCTTAAGCCAAGGGTGATGTCATTTCGCGGCTGCTATCGTTCTGTTCAGCTTCTCAGACATTATTATCATAAGTGCCGCGAAGAATAGCAAATAGAACGGATACAGTCCAATGTTTATATTGTCTGCAATGACTCCAAAGACAGGCGGCATCAGAGTGCTTCCCGTATAAGCGCTCGCCATCTGTATACCGATGATCGCCTGCGAATTCTCGGCTCCAAAGTTTGAAGGCGTTGAATGTATAATGGCAGGATATATGGGTGCACATCCAAGGCCTACTATTATAAGTCCCGCCAAAGCAGTTATATTAGTACCTATAGGAAGTATGATCAAAACTATTCCGAAAGTGATGATCGTCAGCCCGTAGCGGATCATCTGCTTATCACCAAACTTGTCCGAAATGAAACCGCAGAGGAACCGCCCAAACGTTATTCCGATGAAAAACAAGGAAGCAAATTGAGCCGCGATCTCCTTTGCAACTCCCCTATGTAAAACAAGGTAGCTGCTTGCCCACAAACCGGCAGTAGTTTCAAGGGCGCAGTAACCGAAAAACGTAATAAGTACCAGCTTGACTCCCCTTATCTTCAGGGCCTGTCGCAGTCCCACTATTTCAGTATCATTCTCTTCGCCGTTCCCGTTTTTGCTGCCCGAACCGTTCTTCTTCCATAGCGGGAGACTGATGAAAAGGAAAGCCGAAAGTATTATCTGTATGATCGCAACCGATCTGTATCCGCTGTTCCAACCGTACCCGCCGATCAGGCAATAACTCATAATATATGGACTGATGGCCGCACCGACTCCCCAGCAGCAATGCAGCCAGTTCATATGGCGGGATGAATA
>JAAYMG010000190.1 GCA_012521525.1 Clostridiales bacterium
GACCAATACCTTCATTGTTTCACTCCTACAGCTCATATACGTGCACTTAGAATCTCAATATACTACTATATTACTGTAGTTGGGCAGAAGATATCAAGAGCAATCTGCAACAACACACAATCATAATTGTAGGGTTACAATACATATTGGACAGTGAGGGGAAAAAATAATAGCAGGAATAAGGCACATAAGGTAGAATTATGTTACCACAACAAATTTCACCGAAAGGAAGTGCCTATTCCTGCATGAATAGAATAACACAAGACATGAAGTACAGGCAATCCCTAATTAATTATGCGATGAAGTATGGTGTATCAAAGGCATCCCGAAAATACAACAAGGCACGGTCGTATATCTACTTCTGGCTGAATCGTTACGATGGCACACTGGAATCACTTGCATGCAAATCACGCAGACCACACGGGCATCCGAGAGCTCACACAGAGGCGGAGCTTAAGCTGATCCGTGACGTAAGGCGCAGAAATCCAAAGATGGGGATGATAGAGTTCTGGCATCGGCTTACGATAAATGGTTACACACGTCCACTAGGAAGCCTCTACCGAGTCATGAAGCGGCTTGGATATTTTCAGACAGGAAAACAAAAGAAAAAGTATACTCCGAAACCAATGGAGCAGATGCAGTATCCGGGACAACGAGTACAGATCGACGTGAAGTTCGTCCCTTCATCCTGCATTGTCAACAAAGGTGAAAGATATTATCAATTCACAGCGATCGATGAGTATTCCCGTTTACGTTACCTCGAAGCTTTTGAAGAGAACTCTACATATTCTGCGTCCTGTTTTCTGAAGAACGCAGTGGCATTCTTCAAAAAATTCGGATTTGATATCGAATGCGTTCAAACCGATAATGGTCCCGAATTTACAAATAGATTCTCTAAATCTATGAAGGACCGCCCCACACTTTTTGATGCTACTGCAGCCCAAATGGATATCCTGCATAAACTAATCCGCCCATACACGCCTCGTCATAACGGAAAGGTCGAGCGAAGTCATCGCGAAGATCAGAAACGTTTTTACTCCTGTCATTCCTTCTACTCTTTTCAAGACTTCGCAGCCCAGCTTGCTGTTTATCTTCGCAGATCTAATTCGATCCCTATGCGCCCTCTCGGCTTTCTTTCTCCTATTCAATTCCTTAAATGTTGACTGTCCAATATGTTTGACAAACCTACAGTTGCCTAAAAGCAACAGATTTTTTCACCTGGATCGCGGTCATGTCGGGCTCTCATACCTGCGTATCGTCAAAATTATACATTTGGCGGCTTCCGCACGCGTCATCGAGCCTATCGGGTCGAACATGTTCCCCGTCTTCCCGGATATGATACCAGCCATTTGAAAGTGGGTGACGGCCTGGCGGCACTCCTCCCTTATATATTCCGAATCGACGAACGGTGTCTCCTGCAGAGTCTCGTGAAGTCGTGTGCCAAGGGCATGCTCTACTCGTGACAATATCAGAACGGCATCCTGGCGGGAAATCTCTTTGTCAGGCATGAACCGATCGTCGTCAACACCTAATATTATACCCGAAGCATAGGCTTTCATTATGTATGTCTCAGCCCAATGCCCGACAATATCTTTGAATACCCGCCCGGCAGTATTTCCGTTGCCATCTCCGCCGCTGCCTGGACCCGATGTCAGGAAAGCATTTACGACCATTTTAATGAATTCCGCTCGTGTCACCGGTTTTGCCGGCATAAAATACCCGCTGTCATAACCGACACATATTCCGCGCTCAGTACATTCAGTTATATATTCCTCTGCCCAATGCCCATTGATATCTTTCAGCTCGGGCAGCCTGATCGCCGATCCGCAAAAAACAGGTAAAAGAAGCAGGAACACGACTACGTTCATCAATTTCCTGTATGCCATCTCATCCTCCTATTCCGGTCCCTCCGCAGACGACCTAAAAACAAGGCGGAACAAACATGGTTGAAGCTTTCTTATTTGATTTTATCACAGAAAGTTTTTAATGCAATATAAACTTTATACTATTGCTGCAGTCAGGTAACGATAAAATAATGATTTCGTTGTATTTTTGCCATTATTGTGGTAAAATAACTCCATTAGTGAAAAAATATGAATATACGACACTACGCGTATTCCGTGAAAGGGGTATTATCATAATGAACATAGTCCATCTCAGCAAGGACAACTTCGAGCAGGAGGTCCTCAAAAGCGACATCCCGGCTTTCGTTGATTTCTGGGCGGAGTGGTGCGGTCCCTGCAAAATGCTTGCCCCGATATTCGAGCAGCTTGCGGAAGCATACGACGGACGGGTCAAATTCTGCAAACTCGATATCGATAAGGAAGGTCCTATCGCCCTTGAACACAAGGTCATGAGTATCCCAACTCTTATTTTGTTCAAGGACGGTCAGGCAGCAGGGAAGCTGATCGGACTGCGCCCGGCGCAGGAGATCTCCGAATGGCTTGACGGAATGATCTGACAACGGAAGAGGGGTATGGAAAATGTCTGAAAATAGCGGCCGCTTTAAAAACGCGCTTTTTGGTTTTAGCCGGAGCGACGTGATAAAGTACATCGAGCAGAAAGCCCTGGAACACAACGAACAGCGAAATGAACTTGCACGCAAGCTGGACGAGGCTCAAAAGCAGCTTAGCTCACTGCAGCAAAAACTGGCCGATACGGAGGCCAGGCTGCAGGCATCCTTGGATGATGCCGATGCCAAAAGCTCCGAGCTCGAGAAACTGAGCTTGCAGCTGGAAGATCTCAAAGCAGAAAATGCAGAGTTAAGGGACAGAAATGCCTGCCTGGAGACGGAACTGAGAAATATCCGGACGGAGCGCGACAGCCTTGCCGACGAAGTGAAAGATATCAATCTCCAAAAGGAAGAAATCGAACTGGCCAAGAAACATGTGGCCGATATCGAACTGGAGGCATATGCGCGCGCCAAAAAGATCGAGAGCAGCGCTATCGAAAACGCCAACCTCGCCCGTGAAGCACTTTCCAATTTGATCCTGGACGCCAAAAGGCGGTTTGACAGGGTAAGGGACGATGCAACACATACATTATCGCAAATGGCTTCGGAGCTTGACCGGTTGAAGGAAGTGCTCAATCATCTGCCCGAGAGCTTTGATTCGATAAGCGGCGAACTGGATTCTCTCAGGTTCGGGAATGAAAAGAAAAACGTTGCCCCGGAAGCAAACATCGAAGGGGAAGATGCCGTTACGGAGGCATTTCCCGAACCGGACGGGCCCGGCATGAATGATATGGCCGGACCTTCCGAGTATCCTTCCGTCATCTATCCGCTCGAAGATGAAGATGCCGGCAGCCCGGAAATCTCCGAAGTTTATGATATCCCCTCTGATGATGCGAACGATGCCCCGCATGGCGGCCATGAGAATGCGATCGTTTCAGAACGGCAGAGAAACACAGGCGAATTGTTGTTTTTTCGGTCGCAAAAAGCAGGCCTCCTATCCGACACGGAGCCTGCAGAAAATGATTTGGGCAGCTTTGACTACGGCAATGACGACAGCGGCAGCACTCCTGGCAGCCATACCGAAAAACGACCCGAAACAGAAAGCTAAACGTCATAAAGGCAGTAAAGATGATACATATACATACGTCTGAAATCAGGGAGGCTATCCGCAAGCTGCATGCCGGAGACACGGTATTGCTCAGCGGAAAAATCTACACTGCACGCGATGCTGCGCACAGCAGGATGTCTGAGCTGCTCAGCGACGGGAAGCCCCTTCCCTTCCCGATAGCGGATTCCGTGATATATTATGCCGGTCCCACGCCTGCAAAGCCTGGCATGCCGATAGGTTCATGCGGACCTACCACTTCTTCGCGAATGGACAAATTCACTCCCGCGCTTTTGGATTTGGGACTTGCAGCGATGATCGGCAAAGGTGACCGTTCTCACGAGGTAATAGACGCAATGGTTCGCAACGGTGCAGTCTACTTTTGCGCTACAGGAGGTGCGGGTGCGCTGATATCGGTATGCATCCGGTCAGCCAGGCAGATCGCGTTCCCGGACCTGGGGTGCGAATCCATAATGGAGCTTACCGTTTCCGATTTTCCTTTGATCTGCGCTATCGATTCACGCGGTTCTAATCTGTTCGAAACAGGAAGATCAATGTATGCAATAAAATGAGCTCACATCCATTCTGGGCGATCAAAAAATATGGCGATCAGGAAATCCAGTATCCGATCATGAATTTCAAAAGCTGTCCGGCGATACGCCGAACAGCTTTTGCTTATGCAAAGCCTCAGTTTTTATCTTCAGTCACTCCGCACATTTCAAACAACCTTAACATTCCGTTTACGATGATCTCATCCAAATGACCGGGCTTGATCCTGCCGAAGTATGTGAATGGCCGCTTATGGGCGTTGGAATCGTTGATTATGTAGCCTGCCGATTTACATATGTTCGTTACGACGACGGTATTCCTGAAGGGCGATTTGTCCTTGCAAAGGACACCGATCTCATTGTACGCCATGCCGCCTATGCCGAACAATGCAACATTACCCAGCAAGAGCAGCCTCAGACGCAGTTGAACAGGGTTGTCCGGATCGTCCTCCATTTCGATCAGCTTCCTTTCCGGGTAATTGCCGTCACTGCCTACAGGAAGCAAATTGTCCACCAGCAGCCTGTTATATTGCATGTCAGCGCCTTCGGGAGGTTTCTGGGCAGGCAGATGTACCGTCAGTTCCCCGGACACTATCGGGAACGGTCCGTCCGAACACGCAACTTTGCTCAATACTTTTATAGCATCCATTGCGTGAAGCTGACCGTGCAGCAAAGCGAAGCTGTAAGCGGTCCCCGGCGGCAAATTCCCCATCGTTGCATAGCCGTTGACATCAAAAGAGCGAATGCAGCTGATATGGCTGCCCTGATTGCCCGCGGCCCCGCACGTCCAAATCGCCACGGCGCCCTTGCCGAATCTTCGCTCAATGTAATCGGTCGCTGTTCCGGGTATATCGCTGCATATTTTTTGCCTGCCGTCCACATCCTGCGCAAGAAATGTCGCTGCAGGTGTCAATGCATAGTTCAGCATGGCGCATATAAGGTTGCCTTCAAGGTCCTCGAATTTGAGTATTGCCAGGGTCTTGTCGCTGAACCCTTCGAAATTCGGTGCCTGCAGCACATATCCGGCTTCATGTTCATAGTCCCTGTTGACATTTACGTAGCTATTTCCTGTCCCGTAGCCAAACCTGGCCGGACGCATATTGTCCAGTGCCTGCTTGGTGGCTATGAGGCAGCGCTTTCTGACGAACTGGATATATTGGCTTTTGTCGCTGACAAACGGACAGGCATGGGTGTGGGTAGCCGTGAGAAATATGTACTCAGGGGGGATCCCGGTCTCCTTTGACAGGACACTTACGGTCTCCGCTTCGTCGGAAACCCCTACGAGATCATAAGATATGATCAGTAATCTTTTTTCGCCGTTGTCTATCACCAGTGACCTGCAAAACAGATCTGAATGGACCCCTGTGATATTGTATCCAAGCCACACGGGAAAAGGAAACATATCCGGCGGAGGAGTGATGCAGGTCTTTCCGGCTCCAACTAACAGGTTTGCCATTTGCCCCCCCATCCTTCTTTTTTTATTTGATTTTATCATAAAAAACGACATATGACAAATCATTTTTGCCGATATTTTCCTAATACGACATTTTTTTGACGTTTCGCACTTATACTGCGCAAAGATGCTGCGTTAAATCGTTGAATTAATTCTTCGGATATCGGGGGCATGCTATGTAACATGGGCCAACTTGTTTCCGGCAGGAAATGATGATATAATTATCCAAAACAAACAGGGGTTGAAAGATTGAGGAAAAAGAATGTAATTGCCAGTATTATCGCCCTGTCATTGCTTCTGATGAGCGGACAGGCGCTCAATCCCGGGCTTGCCCGCCTTATGGCGGAGTACGGGGTAAGCGAATCTGCGGTGATGCTCCTTGTGACTATCCCGCCGCTTGCTGTCATCCCGGGCACATTTATCGGCTCATTGATATTGCGCCATTTCACAAAAAAGGCTGTGGGAATCGCGGCATCATTGCTGATCACTGTCTGCGGGACCCTGCCCGTGATGATCGATAATTTCACGATCGTTCTTGTCACACGCTTTTTAGTTGGCATAGGTCTCGGATTCCTGAACTGCGTAACAC
>JAAYMG010000191.1 GCA_012521525.1 Clostridiales bacterium
GATGCTGAAACGCCATATCAATGCCGAAACATTATCCGTTCTTCTGAAAAATGAGTTGATCACGCCACAGGAAGATCCTGTCAAGAGGGGCGTGTTCGGCTTTTTGCGCCGCGTAAAGGGGAAAAAGGATGAAAATGAATAGGAAGATACCTTATATAATTCTGTCTCTTTTAATATCGCTGGTGCTGTGGATATACATGGTCGGAGTTGAACAGCCGGAAACGGAAGAGGTCCTTTCCGGCATCAAGGTCGTTCTCAAGGGTCAGGAGCAGCTCTTTGAGGACAGGGGACTCATCGTCACGTCCGACAGCACCCCTACTATTTCATTGCTTGTACGCGGCAATATGATTAACCTTTCAAAACTCAAAACCAGGAAAAATGAAATAGTGGTAACTGCCGATCTGAGTGTGATCACGTCCGCAGGTCCGTACAGCCTGGCTTACGACGTTGAGTCCCTGCCGGTCGATTCGGTGAGCGTAATCGAACGCAGGCCATACTATATCAATATACAGGTCGAGAAGGTCGACACACGCATCATAGATATCGTAGTGGAAAATAAGGGAAGCATTGCGGAAGGGTTTATGGCAGATACTCCGATCGTGACTCCCGAGTACCTGAAGATATCGGGGCCTGAGGAGAAGATAAAGTCGATCGAATACGCTGAGGTCGTTTGGGAACGCGAAAACCAGGAGCGCACTCTCACTCAGGAACTGGAGTATGTATTCCGCGACGAGAACGGAAAGGAAGTCAGCAAGGAAGGGATCACTGCCGACAATGATTTTGTTTCGGTGACCTTTCCTGTAAAGAAGATCAAAAATCTGAACCTGCTCGTCGACATCGTCGACGGCGGGGGAGCCAGGGAAGAGAACATAGAATACTCGATTTCTCCCGAATTCATCACTGTTGCCGGTTCGGCCGACGCGCTTGAAGGGCTGAACAATATCACCGTAGGCAGGATAGATCTTGCAAAGATAATAAGTCCCGGCGAGATAAGCTTCAGGATCAACCTGCCCAACGACGTGGAAAGCATCAGCGGTGAAACGAACTGCACCGTGACGATACACCAGATCACGGGAGTGACTATGCGGGAGTTCATATGCAACGATATAACAGTCATCAACATCCCGGAGGGACTGAATGTTGCAGTCTTAACGAATGAACTGCCGGTCAGGCTGCGCGGAAGAGAAGAGATACTGGACCTTATCTTCCCGCACAACCTGAGGGCCGTTGCAGATCTTAAGGACGCTTCGCTTTCTTCTAACGGAAGGTATTCGGTCATAGCAAATATATATTTGGACGGGTATTCTGATGCGGGTGTTGTAGGAGAGTACAGAATAGTAATAGAAGTATCTGCGGAGGACAATGAATGACTCAAACCGTTAGGGTCGTTGAAATAATCGATAAAAATCTTTGTTCTGTGGAAATACAGAGGGAGTCGGCCTGCGGAGGAAACTGCGCGTCATGCAAGGGCTGTCCGTCGGCCGGTGAGAAAATTTTGGCTCTGGCATATAACGCAGCCGGAGCCAAGGTCAATGACATCGTGGTCGTGGAAAGCAGCAGCAAAGATATTTACGGGATAGCCGCACTGGTCTATATGGTTCCGGTCGTGCTGCTCCTGCTCGGATATATCCTCATGAGTGCTTTGTCAAGCGCTTCTTACGCGCCCGGAATCGGAGCGGCCCTGGGATTCGCAGCGGGCGTTTTGATTGCGGTGATATATGGAAAAAAGAAAAAGGGAAAAGTTTACCTTACGGTGACGAAGATCCTGAAAAATTGAAATATGGGTCCGGTCAGCAGGACGGCAGTTGCAAACTCATCAAAAAATATAGTAATATAGACCGGGCGGGAAAAATTATATTCTGCGGAGGATGAATGTTTGGGTATGTGCGGCCGCTGAAGGGCGAGCTTAAGGTGTCGGAGTATGAGCTGTTCAAGGCTGTGTACTGCGGGCTTTGTCATTCATTGGGTAGAAGATACGGACTGCCCGCCAGGTTCGTTCTCAGTTACGATCTGACCTTTTTTGCGGCAGTGCTTCAGGCAGTTGAAGGAAAAACGGACATCTGCCGCCGCAGATGCATTGCCAGCCCGTTCATCAGGAGAAATACCGCATGTCCATCCGCTTCCGCCGATCTTGCCGCTGATTTGACGGTGCTTTTGACCTACTTCAGACTGGAGGACCAGGTTAGGGACAGCAAAGGGTTTGCCCGTATATCGGCGTTTCTCAGAAAGCTGGTGATGAAGCCGTTCTTCAAAAGAGCCAGGCGCTTGAGACCGCGCCTCTCCGAGCGGATTGAGGGATCCATATGTTCCCTTACCCGGCTGGAGGAGGAGCGCACGACGTCGATAGACAGGCCGGCCGACGCTTTTGCGTCGATCCTGTCATATGCCGTAGAAGAAGCGGTGACAGACGAAAAAACCTGCAGGATACTTCGAACGATGTTCTATCACATCGGGCGGTGGATATATATAATCGATGCCTGTGACGATTATCAGTCTGATATTGCAAACGACCAGTATAATCCCATTGCGTGCCGCTATGGTGTAAACGACGATGTTTTGCCTCAAGATATAAAAGACGAGATAAGGACCACCCTGTCCCATTCCATGGCAGCTGCCGCATCCGCATTTGAACTTATGGACTGGGATTTGTGGGAAGGATTGGTAGCCAACATAATATATAAAGGACTTAATGCCGTTACGACCGAGGTTCTCAGCGGTACTTGGCAACGAAGGAGAAAAGCCGATGAAAGACCCCTATAAGGTATTGAACGTGAGCCCCGACGCGTCTACCGAGGCGATAAAGCAGGCATATCGCGAGCTCGCCCGGAAGTATCACCCCGACAACTATGCCGATAACCCTCTTTCTGATCTGGCCGAGGAGAAGATGAAAGAGATCAACGAAGCGTACGACCAGATAATGAGGGAAAGAGCCGGAAAGTCGAGCGGGGGATACACGTCGCAGGACAGCGGTTATAGTTCTTACACGCAGCAAGGCTCATATGGAGGTTCGGGCATATATGCCAGGATCAGGCAGTACATCATGAACGGTAACCTTCTTCAGGCGGAGCAGATGCTGCAATCGGTCCCCGACCGCAATGCCGAGTGGTATTTCCTGATGGGTGCCCTCTGTCAGCGTAAGGGCTGGTTTGACGAAGCCCTGCGGTATTACAGGACCGCTGCCGAAATGGATCCCTCCAATATGGAGTACCGCCAGGCGTTGAACATGATGCAGTCGGGTGGCAGGGTATACAGGGCCCCATACGGTTATGGAGGAAGCATGACGACAAGTGACTGCTGCATGAATCTCATTTGTGCGGACTGCTTATGTGAATGCTTGGGCGGCAATCTGATCCCCTGTGTCGGGTGCAGATAAAATGAAGACCAGGCAGATAGCGTATACTTCGGCATTGGCGGCACTGTCGGTTCTGATCCTATATTTGTCATTCGTGATGCCTACCGCGAGGATCGCTGCAATAGCATTGGCGGGTATCCTGCCGGCGATCCTGGTAGTCAAATACGGGATTTCATCCGGATTTGTGTTATATCTGGTTGTTTCTCTTTTATCACTCATCTTGTTGCCAAACAAGTCTGCGGCTATATTATACATCGTGTTATTCGGACACTATCCGATGATCAAAAGCCTGATAGAGCGTATTGGCAGGCTGTGGGTCGAGTGGATATTGAAGCTGGCGTTATTCAATATGCTTGCTACCGGCCTGTTGCTTTTGGCTCCCGGACTTCTTGCCGGTTTTGTTGCGTTCGTTGATTTTTCATCTTTCTGGTTGATCATAGCGGCTATATATTTTATCGGAAATATTGTATTTATAGTGTATGATATCGGTTTTACAGGTCTTATTGCGGTCTTCATAAACAGGATCGCAAGGTGGATGTAGCTGAAATCGATGTTATCAGCGAAAGGCGGGTTTGATTTGGTAAAAAGCATGACCGGCTACGGCCGGGCACAGGAAAGCTTGGAAGACTGCGATATCACGGTCGAGTTGCGTTCGGTGAATCATCGCTATTATGACTGTTCGGTGCGGATCCCGCGAATCTACATCTCGATGGAAGAACATATAAAGTCAAGAGTGCAGAGCAAGGTACAACGCGGGAAGGTAGATGTCTTTGTAACGATCGAGCATAAAGAAGGATCGGACATAGACATCCAGTTCAACCCCAGGATAGCCCAGGCATATGTCATCTCCCTTAACAAGATGCGTGAAATGTTTCAGATCGAGGATACGATCGACCTGATGCAGCTTGCCAGGATGCCCGAGGTTTTCACGGTCAGGCAAAAGGAAACCGATGACGATACGCTGCTCAGGGGCATACTGTCGGCGCTTGATGAGGCCCTTGAAGGGCTGGATTCGATGCGTGTCCGCGAAGGCGAAAATCTGGTGGCGGACATCCTTGCCCACGCACAGGTAATCGAAGAGAACGTTTCCGAAATCGAGAATAGATCAGCATGCGTACTTGAAGAATACAGGGAAAAGCTGCTGGAGAGAATGAAGGAACTTATCGGTGACGCCGGTATAGACGAAAACAGGATACTTCTTGAGGCAGCCCTCCATGCCGACAGGGTCGCCATAGATGAGGAAGTGGTCAGGCTCCGCAGCCACATCGGACAGTTGAGGGATATGCTCAGGAAGGGCGGAACGATAGGAAGAAAGCTGGATTTCCTTATACAGGAATTCAACCGCGAGGCAAATACAATAGGATCAAAGGTCAGCGATGTCGCGATCTCCGGTCTGGTCGTCGATATCAAATCGGAAATCGAAAAGATACGTGAGCAGGTTCAGAATATAGAGTGATCGTTTGAAGAATTTTTCGGAGGATTTTATGAAGCTGATAAATATCGGATTTGGCAATATGGTATCGGCTACTCGGCTGATCGCAATAGTAAGTCCTGATTCCGCCCCGATAAAGAGGATCATTCAGGAGGCCAGGGACAGGGGGATGCTGATCGATGCGACATATGGACGCCGAAGCAGGGCGGTCATAATAACCGATTCCGACCACATAATCCTGTCTGCCATTCAGCCTGAAACCATTGCCAACAGGTTGGATGTAACGGAAGACGAAGAGGAAGATATTGATGAGTAAAGGGGTACTGATGGTCGTGTCAGGCCCCTCCGGCGCCGGTAAGGGGACCGTCGTCAGACAGCTCGTTGCCAGGTCGGACAAGATATTCCTGTCCGTTTCAGCAACTACCCGCACACCCAGACCGTCCGAAATCCACGGAAATCACTATTTTTTCGTTTCCAAAGACAATTTTGAGGAAATGATAAAAAAGGATGAACTCCTGGAGTATGCCGAATACGCGGGAAACTACTACGGAACACCTTCGGCGGCCGTAGATAAAATGCTTGAGGACGGTAAAGACGTTATACTTGAAATAGAGATGCAGGGAGGACTCCAGGTCCGGAAGAAAAGGCCGGATGCTGTCCTGGTTTTTCTGATACCGCCGTCGATGGAGGAACTGGAGTACCGGCTGAGATCCAGGGGCACCGAGTCCGAGCAAAGCATCAGGGAAAGACTTGCTATCGCAGAAAAAGAGTATAGAAATGCGCATCAATACGATTATCTTGTTGTAAACGACACGGTAGACAACGCGGTAAAAACGTTGCAGGCCATATTGACGGCAGAGCGCTGCAGCCTGAAGCGCCTGTCGCTTGACGATATGAGATATATACGCACAGCACCGTAATTTTAAGGAGGTCCTTTTCAACATATGCTTTACCCTTCAATCAACCAATTGCTCAGCAATATAGATAACAGGTATCTGCTCGTAAACATAGCCGCCAAACGGGCCCGTGATATCGCGGAAGAAGCCGAAAACAGCGGCAGGCAGCTGGACCAGAAACCTGTTAAGATCGCGATCAACGAAATTGCCGAAGGGCGTCTCAGGGGAAGCCTCAAATACGGGCGCATCGGCTCACCCGAGCAATGAATCCGGAGGAGTGCGGACGCAGCCCGCTGTACGCCAGGGTAGCCGTAAGTTCCATCCATTACGGCATAGATCGGCCATATGACTATATGATACCCCGATCCATGGAGGAATACCTCAGGCCCGGGATGCGGGTGATCGTCCCGTTCGGCCTCGGAAACAGAAAGTCCGAGGCTATGGTACTTCAGATTTCCGACAAAACCGGATTTGACAACGTAAAGAGCATCCTGCGGGTCCTCGACAATGAGCCAGTATTGAGCCGCGAGATGATCAATCTCCTGCTGAGGCTGAGGGAGATTTGCTTTTGCACGTTCTATGACATATTGAAGGCTGCGCTGCCGGCAGGGCTTTGGTTCCACCTGGAGCAGAAGCTCCGGATCGTGCCCGGAGCTGTCGTTGAAGATGACGGCGGCATATACTCTGAACAGGAAAGGATCATTCTCGAAAAGTTAAAAAAGCCGGCGACGCCGCAGGCACTTGAGGAAATGCTTCCTTTTGACCCCATACCTGCGATCAGGAGCCTTACGGAAAAAGGGATCATTGAGTCGGAGACGACGGCAGTACGCGGAGTCGGTGACAAGACCATCCGCCTGGCGTCGCTTGCCGTATCTGCGGAGGAAGCCGAGGAACATATCAGATCATACGGCAAAAAGGCCCCGACCCATGCCAAGATCCTTGAGTTCCTGATGTCGGCGGGAGAAGCTTCCGAAGGAGAAATCGTGTATTATACGGGGTGCAGCGCTTCATCCGTTCGGAGGCTTGCCGAAAAGGGCCTTATCGAGCTGAGAGAACAGGAAGTCATGAGGAGGCCGGATTTCGACCGGGAGCCCAAACAGGTGGAACATGTGGTGCTGAACGCCGAGCAGGGATCCACCGCCGAGGGGCTCATTTCGCTTGCGGACAGCGGAAAGCCTTCGGTAGCTTTGCTTTTCGGCGTAACAGGCAGCGGCAAGACCCAGGTATACATGTCCGTGATCGAGCATGTACTGAATAAAGGAAAGACGGCACTGGTCCTGGTTCCGGAGATCGCTCTCACTCCTCAGCTGATGCGCATATTTATATCCAGGTTTGGTGACAAGACAGCAATACTGCATTCAATGCTCAGCACCGGACAGCGCAGCGATGAGTGGAAGCGGATAAAAAGAGGTCAGGCACGGCTCGTACTGGGAACACGGTCGGCCATTTTTGCACCGCTTGAAAATATCGGTGTTATTGTCATCGATGAGGAACAGGAACATACTTATAAATCAGAGAATGTTCCGAGGTACCATGCAAGGGATGTAGCTAAATACAGGGCATATTACAACGATGCGCTTCTGATCCTGGCGAGCGCCACCCCGTCCGTCGAAAGTTTTTATTCTGCGAAAACGGGAAAATATAACCTGTTTACGCTTAAGGAAAGATATAATAAGAGTGCATTGCCTGAAGTGCTGATAGCAGATATGAGGAAAGAGCTTATAAACGCCAATCCGTCCACTATCAGCTCTCTTTTGAAAAGTGAAATTTCGAAGAACCTTGAAAGAGGCGAACAGACGATCCTGTTCCTGAACAGGAGGGGGAACAGCCGAAGGCTTGTCTGCGGCGAGTGCGGTGCGATACCGGAGTGCAACCAGTGTACAAATCCGATGACGTACCATTCAGCAAACGGCCGCCTGATGTGCCATTTATGCGGAAGCTCCCGCAATGTTGAGTATCGTTGCCCTGCTTGCGGAGGTGAGTATAAATTTATCGGAGCCGGTACGCAGAAGTGCGAGAAGGATCTGAAGGAGCTTTTTGGCGGTATCGAAATACTGCGGATGGACTCCGACACTACTTCCGCAAGACGCTCTCACGAGGAAATCCTCGGCCGGTTCCGTGATGAAAA
>JAAYMG010000192.1 GCA_012521525.1 Clostridiales bacterium
CAGGCAATGTTTTTTGAATTTGTCTGAAAATAGTTTCGTCAAACCTTGAAATTCGTGTGCATCATATGCTAAAATTAATATTGACTAATCTGGATAGTGCGTTATTCCGCCTGTCTTACAAACGTTTTTAGCAATGTTATACAACATCATCCTCTAATTATCTACCATAACATTTTTGAACAGCAGGTGATAAAATGAAGAAACTCAGAATCGGTATTGTCGGCTGCGGTTTTATAGCAAACGGCAAACATCTTCCGGGACTGGCGAAGTTATCCGACAAAGTGGACATCGCTGCTTTCTGCGACATAATCTCCGAACGCGCAGAAAAGGCCAAGGCCGAGTACGGCAGCGCAGACTCATATGCCTGCACGGATTACATGCAGCTTGTCAACGACGAGTCCCTGGATGTGATCCATGTATGTACTCCCAACGTTACGCACTGTGAAATCACATGTGCGGCCCTCGAGGCGGGCAAGCACGTAATGTGTGAAAAGCCCATGGCCGTCACCTATGCCGAAGCCAAAAAGATGGTCGATACTGCAAAGCGCGTCGGCAAAAAACTGACGATAGGCTACCAGAACCGTTTCCGCGATGACGCGATCTATCTGCGCAAAATGGTCGACAACGGCCGTCTCGGCGATATTTACTATGCGCAGGCCAACGCGATGCGCCGCCGCTGTGTCCCGACCTGGGGCGTTTTCACCAACAAAGCCCTGCAGGGAGGCGGACCCCTGATAGACCTCGGGACCCACGCTCTCGACCTGACACTTTGGTACATGGGCAACTACGAGCCTGAAAGCGTCAGCGGTACCGTATTCTACAAGATGGGCGACAAGACCGAGGGCAACCTCTGCGGTCCGTGGGATCCGGCAAGCTATGAAGTCGAAGACAGCGCTTTCGGATTTATCCGCATGAAAAACGGCGCCACCATATATCTCTCAGCATCATGGGTCCTCAATATCATGGAGCCGAGAGAAGCCTGCACCACTCTCTGCGGAACCGAAGGCGGTGCAGAGATGCGTCAGAAGGGCGAAGATTACACCTGCCTGATCAACTATGCCGACGGCGGACGTTTGGTTGACGCCACGGTCGACTTCACCCAGAAGATCGCATTCGGTCCGGACGGCGTCGAGGAAAAACCCGGCGACCGCGAAGCGGCCCAGTGGATAGACGCGATCCTCAACGACCATGATCCTGTCGTTCTCCCGGAGCAGGCCATGGTAGTGACACAGATACTGGAAGCCATCTACGAGTCCGGAAAGACTGGCAAACCTGTTTATTTCTAATCTGAGAAAGGAGTCGGAAAATGGCTCTTGACTTTCAATATGATGAACTGATGTTCTCCAAGAGCACAGTCAAAAATTCATATGCCGGCGATGTGGTATATGGCTATGAGTTCGAAATAATGTACCCTTCATACCGCGGTACTTTCCTGAGCTGTATCGAGAAACTTACGGTAAAGCTGGACGGCGTGGAGATCGATCAGAAAAAAATGAGGTTCACACTGAACGGAAAACAGTTTTTGATAAGCGAACTGCCGACTCTATGCCATGAATACTGGTTCGTCCTTGACCGCGCAGTGATAACCGTGCTGCAAGACGGCGGCATCCCCGCGGGCGCAAAGCAGATCGATGTGGAGATGGTCCACCGTATCCCTTATACGGGATATTTCGGAGAGTATCTCACACTCACAAGTCACGGTACTCTGCAGGTAGATAACCATGTCACGGAGGCAATCAAATGAAAAAGATGAACGAAAAAATCGAATTGGGTGTCTCCCTGTACAGCCTGACAAGCGAGTTTGTCACGGAAAAGATGGGTCTTGAGGACTGCCTGAGAGCCGTTGCAGAAATGGGCTTCAAGGGGATCGAGATCGTTGCGGCGCAGACCGTGCCGGAGTATCCCAATCCCTCCGACAAATGGCTGTTCGAATTTAGGGATCTGCTCGCCAAGTATGATCTCAAGCCCGTATGCTACAGCGCATATATAGACAACGGTCTTCGCCCGGACAGGGACCTGAACCACGACGAGATCGTCCAGTTCACTTACAATGACATGCTCTATGCAAAAAAAGCCGGATTCAGCATGATCCGTACCCAGCACTCCATATCCCCCCAGATACTGGAGGAGATGGTCCCGGCCTGCGAAAAGCTTGACATTATGCTCACTATAGAAATGCACCATCCCCATCATCCCAGAGTCGAAGTCTGGGAGAAGTATATAGAACTGATGAATAAGTATGAGCACCTGGGGGTCGTGCCCGACTTCAGCATATTCCAGCGTAAGCCGCACCGGCTGCTGGTTGAACGCCTGGTCCGCGCAGGATTCAGGGAGGATAAGCTCAACAGCGTTTTGGAATATCACGAAAAGGGCATTCCCTGTGAAAATGCCATCGGCGAACTCTCACTCAACGCTGAGGAAGCCCAGTTCACGAGGGATCTGTATGAGAAGTTCAACCCGACTCCCCTGGACGACCTGAAAACACTCATCCCTATAACTCCGTATATACATGGGAAGTTCTATATACTCGACAACGGTGAATTCGATCCCTGCATTCCTTATGACAAAATCCTGCCTATGATACAGGACCTCGGTTATAAAGGATATATAGCGGCCGAGTATGAAGGACATCACTTTGATATGTCCGTCGATGCCAGGCAGCAGCTTCGCTACTATGCCTCTATTTTCAACAAATATATCAACTAGGAGGACCTAATGTCATCTCTCGAAAAATACAGAAATGACCCCAATTACAAGGTCGTCCCCACAAAATTCGGCGACGAGACGATCGATGTCATTTATCGCAAGCTTCGCAAGCCCATGTCGAGAGCCGAGCAGGATCAGCTCCCGCCCGAAAAAAGGGATATGTTTTCCTTTGTGGCGGACTTCAATCCAAGGACTTACGAGGTAAATCCCTATATAATCTGCCATCAGGACGTCGCAGTAAAACTGCGCGACGGCACGACTATATACGCCGACATCTTCCTTCCCAAAGACAGCGGTCCGGTACCCATAATCGTCTCCTGGAGCCCGTTTGGAAAACGCCCGGGCGAGGGTTTCGACGAATGGCAGCTGATGGGAGTACCGCCCGGAACTGTTTCGAAATCGGCCAAGTTTGAATCCGCAGACCCGGAGTACTGGTGCTATTACGGTTACGGCATCGCAAACGTCGATCCCCGCGGGATCGGCCATTCGGAAGGTGACGCCGTTTTCATGGGCACCCAGGAAGGCCGCGACGGCTATGATTTCATCGAATGGTGTGCGGCTCAGCCCTGGTGCAACGGCAAAGTCGGAATGTTCGGCAACTCGGGAGTAGGCATGGCTCAGCTGCGAATCGCTGCGGAGTGTCCTCCCCATCTTGTTTGCATCGCCCCATGGGAAGCCACAGGCGACCTGTTCCGCGAATCCATGCGCGAAGGCGGCATCAAGGGTGAGTATGCGGAAAGTGTCATAGGAATGGTAGCCGGCCAGGGATACATAGAGGACCCGCTGGCAATGGCTGATGTCTATCCGGCCTGGAACGCATATTGGGAAGACAAGGTCCCGAAGTACAGGAACATAAGGATCCCGACTTACTACACTTCATGCTGGAACCATTTCCACAACGTCGGTTCATTCGAGGGATTCCGCAAGATCCGTTCGCGCAAGAAATGGATGCGCGCCCATCGTGAATTTGAGTGGCCCGATACATATAACAATAAAAACCTTGAAGATCTCCGCAAATTCTTTGACCGCTATCTGAGGGACATTAGAAACGGATGGGAATTCACACCCAGAGTCCGCATTGAAGTAATGGACGCATACACGTATGATTACCAGACGGACCGCCCCGAAAACGAGTTCCCGCTAAAGCGCACGCAGTATGCAAATCTTTATCTGAACTCTTCGAACGGTACAATGAGCACCGAGCCGAACGTGCCGGAAGCAAAGATGTCCTTTGACGGCGCGACAGGAGAAGTCTGCTTCGATTTCAAATTCGATGAGGATACAGAGATCACCGGTTACATGAGCCTGCATGCCTGGGTATCGGTAGACGGGTATGATGACGGCGACCTGTTCTTCACGATCAAGAAGATCGGCCAGGACGGGAAAACTGAAATCCCGATACTCGTACTCGGAGAAGAGCATCCCGGAGCATGGAGCAAACTGCGTCTTTCCTGGCGGGGCCTCTCCGAGGAACTCAGTACGGACTTCAGGCCTGAACTGTCCTTCGAGAAACAGGAAAAACTCAAACCCGGCGAGGTCGTCCCCATCGATATAGCCTTCGTACCATACAGCAGGATCTGGCACAAAGGTGAAACCTTAAGGCTCCACATCGCCGGACGCTACATTCGCGACGAAAACTGGTTTGAGCGTCTTGTGTGGAAAACTGACAACAAGGGAATCATCAACATCCACAGCGGCGGATCATATGACAGCTACCTGCGCATACCGGTAATACCCCCGCGTTGGCAAAGCGGTGACTATATTTACAGGTAAATCCGCTGATCAAGTCCATCCATGCTTCGCTCAATGCTCTCCTCTCTGATCGAAGATGAGGAGCATGGCATCGAATATGCAGCTTTGACACAAAGACAAAGAAAAAGTAAAATATGAAGTTCAACTCAGGAGGATATTTATGAAAGTCCTTGGTCTCTCCTTTGGGCGCAAGAACAGGAATTGCGATATTCTTGTCAAGGAAGCCCTGTTGGGAGCAAAAGAAGCCGGAGCCGAAATCTATTTTCTGAACATGGTCGATAAAAAAATCGGACACTGCACAGGGTGCGAAGCGTGCGACAGACGCAGGGAGAACGGCGGACCGTCCAGATGCGTGATAAAGGACGATTTCCCGTTTGTCGAGAATGCTATCCTGGAAGCGGATGCGATCATCCTGGCTGCCCCTGTTTACGTACTCGGTCCTGTCGGACAGCTCAAAAACCTCATCGACCGCATGGGTCCCTCCCACGACAGAGCTCAGATGCAAAGGGAAAACGCAAAAAGGATCGCCCAGGGAAAGAGCGGCGAGGAACTGCTCGATCCGCGTCTGTTCAAGGACCGCTTCCTTGGTCTGATATCCGTAGGCGGCGCCCGCACCGAGCACTGGACCTCGATGGGTTTGCCCAACATGCATTTGTTCCCCTTCTCTATGCAGATGACGGTCGTTGACCACTACAACGCTTACGATATGGGAGATATCGTAAATCCGCTGTTTGACGACGCACTCCTGGCCCGTATGCATCGCATGGGCAAATCGGTCACCGAGGCTATAGGCACCCCGCGTCTCGAGGTCGAGTGGAAAGGCGACAGGCCCGGTGTCTGCCCGCTTTGCCACAACGATATCATAACAGTAAAAACCGGTACCACGGTAGAATGCCCGATATGCGGCATGGCAGGAACTCTCTCCATAGTGGACGGCCAGATCAAGGTCGACTTCCCGCCTGAGCAGATCGAGCGCTCCCGTATGCGTCAGGGCGGTGTTGATGACCATATGGATGAGATCGCAAGCTTCAAGCCTGTCGTCGAAGAAAAACTGAAGAAGTATGGTCACCTCATACCCGAGAAGATGAAGCGCTTCGA
>JAAYMG010000193.1 GCA_012521525.1 Clostridiales bacterium
AGAGGCCGTTTCCGCCGTCGCCAAGGCCATCAGGCGCGGGCGCGTGGGTCTGAAGGACCCCAAGAGGCCTACCGGCTCATTCATATTCCTCGGCCCGACCGGCGTCGGAAAGACGGAGTTGTGCAAGGCCCTGGCCGAAGCGGTATTCGGAGACGAGGACGCCATGATCCGCATCGACATGTCAGAGTATATGGAAAAGCACAACACATCCAAGCTGATCGGCTCTCCTCCGGGATATGTCGGCTACGACGAGGGCGGCCAGCTGACTGAGAAGGTTCGCAGAAAACCCTATTCGGTGATACTTTTTGACGAAATAGAGAAAGCCCATCCCGACGTATTCAACCTGCTGCTTCAGATACTTGAGGACGGAAGGCTCACCGACTCGCACGGACGTGTCGTAAACTTCAAGAACACGATCATAGTGATGACTTCCAACCTTGGCGCACACGACCTGTTCAACCGTAAGCGCCTGGGATTCAGCACCGGCGATAATGACGGCGTCACTGACCAGGAAGAGATAAAGTCCACGGTCATGTCGCAGCTCAAAAAGACATTCCGGCCCGAGTTCCTCAATCGCATCGACGAGATAATCGTCTTCCATCAGCTCGACCGCGAACAGATTAAGAAGATAGCGACCGGAATGTTCAATACCGTTGCCGAAAGGATCCGTGGCCTGGGTATCGAGTTGGTTGCGGACGCGAGTGCCATCGAACTGATCGCAGATGAGGGATTCGATCCCGTCTACGGCGCACGCCCGCTCCGCAGGGTCATCCAATCCAAGCTGGAGGACGCAATATCCGAACGGATGCTGGAGGGCAGCATCAAAGCCGGAAGTACCGTGCGCGTATACGCCGAAGGCAAGGATCTGAAGTTTGAAACCGTCGGAGGCGGTTCCGCCGGGAAAGCGGAAAACGTACGGGATGATGCGGCAGAAAACCGTCAATGATCCATGATTAATAAAGGCTTTTAGGATCGATTTCACGGACCGCTCAATCATCCTATACTGCCGGTCGGTTTTCGCCGGCTTTATATAGAAAGACAAGCAGAAAGTGACCTCATAGCACTGACTGCTTGTCTCTTTATTTTCTTTCTTAAGTTTTAATGAGCGTCAAACACTTCAGCAACAGTTTTGCCGTTATCGTACTTGCCCTTCGCCGTAAACTATATACTTTATGGTCGTCAGTTCATTCAGCCCCATGGGACCTCTTGCGTGCATCTTTTGCGTCGATATCCCGATTTCGGCTCCGAATCCGAAAACAAACCCGTCGGTAAAGCGTGTCGAAGCGTTGACATATACACATGCAGCGTCGACTTCCCTCAGGAACCGCTGTGCCGTAAAGTAATTCGTGGTCACAATGGCTTCCGAATGACCCGAACCGTACCTGTTTATATGTTCGATCGCATCTCCTGCGTCCCTGACTACTTTCACCGCCAAAATATAGTCAAGATACTCGGTGTAGTAATCCTCTTCGGTCGCGGCTGCTATGCCGGGCAGTATCTCTCTTGCCTTCTCACACCCGCGCCACTCCACATCCTTCTCGTCAAGGCGCTTCTTTGCCCGGGGCAGGAACTCGCCCGCGACCGGTTCCGCAACGAGCAGCGTCTCGGCGGCATTGCACACTGAAGGCCGCGAGCATTTGGCATTGAACAATATTTCCACTGCCATGTCAAGGTCGGCTTCGCTGTCGACATATACATGGCAGTTCCCAACGCCGGTCTCTATTACCGGGACTTTTGCATTCTCGACGACGCTCCTGATCAGGCCTGCTCCGCCCCGGGGTATCAGCACGTCAACATAACCTGTAAGCTGCATAAGCCTGACGGCTGTCTCCCGCGACGTGTCCTCCACCATGATGACACAGTCTGCAGGAAGGCCTGCATCTTCTAGACTCCTGCGTATGATGCGGGTCAATGCCATGTTGGAAAGAAAAGCTTCCTTCCCTCCCCTGAGTATGACGGCATTGCCCGACTTTATGCAGAGAGATGCCGCGTCCACGGTCACGTTGGGGCGGGATTCGTAGATCATCCCAATGACTCCCAGGGGGACCCTCTGCTTGCCGATGATCAACCCGTTTGGACGCCTGGTCATCGACAGGACCTCCCCTATCGGGTCTTTAAGCGAAACGACATGTCGTACCCCCAGGGCCATGTCTTCCAGCCGCCTGAGGTTCAGGGCCAGGCGGTCAATCATATGGTCGGGCATGCCGTTTTGCCGCGCGTTTTCCAAATCGGCACGATTCTGCTCGAGTATTTCGTCGGAATTTACTATCAGCGCCTCAGCCATTTTCAAAAGTGCTTCATTTTTCTGTTGCTCCGAAGCTGTTGCCA
Organism: Clostridiales bacterium; assembly: GCA_012521525.1. Lineage (GTDB taxonomy): Bacteria > Bacillota > Clostridia > Oscillospirales > JAAYOS01 > JAAYOS01. Next base: position 2,329 of record JAAYMG010000193.1, read on the forward strand.
AAACGGATGCCGCCTTCTTTGCCGCTGCTCCCAGTTCCACCAAACCGTTCACATTCAGCACCTCCCTGAATAGTCATTAAAGCCACTAAGCAACGTTGCAAAATTTTTGTAATAGTGCGATCATATCCTGAACGTTAATTCCCTTGTGTTTATTCGTTCTCAGACATGAACGATTATTCTTTCATATCATATCTTATATTTCATATGCCCTATGCTTTATCACACGCAGGCCGGTTTAGCCGTTTTTCACATCATTGCCGGTCCTGCAGTTTTTTGCCACGAACAGGGTGCCCACCGGCTTTCCTTCCAGGATATCATACAAAAGCTCAGGCGTATCACCGCGGGTGACTATGGTATCCACACCGCAGGAAACCGCCATTCTCGCAGCCTGGATCTTAGTGATCATGCCGCCGGTACCGCGGTTGGATCCCGCACCGCTTATACTTGCCTCAAGCGAGTCGATATCTTCTACCCTGTCGATGAACCGGGCTTGCGGATTCAGGCGAGGGTCGCTGTCATATAAACCGTCGATATCGGAAAGTATGACTAGCAGGTCAGCCCCCACCAGGCATGCCACCGTAGCTGACAGGGTGTCGTTGTCGCCTATAAGTATTTCTTCCACCGCAACCGAGTCATTCTCGTTTACGATAGGCACAGCTCCAAATTCTATAAGCGCTTCAAATGTGTTCTGCAGGTTCTGCCTCCTGCACTGTTCTTCCACATCCGAACGGTTCAGAAGTATTTGTCCTACCGGATAACCGTACTCACCGAAATATTTCTCGTAAATATACATCAAAGCGCCCTGTCCTACTGACGCTGTAGCCTGTTTCAGGCGCAGTTCCTTCGGCTTCTCACGCAGTCCCAGCCTTCCAAAGCCGGCTGCCTGCGCTCCCGAAGACACCAGTACCACCTCTATGCCGCTGTTCATGATATCCGACAGCACGCGCACGATTCTTTCCATATTTCTGTGATTCAGTTTTCCGCTTTCATATGTGAGTGTCGAAGAGCCAACCTTTACGACCAGCCTCTTTACCTTTTTCAATCCCATTGCAGACCGTGCTCCTATTTTCCGGCGATCGTTCGCCAAAGATTCCATAATGTCCCAAAGACTCGATATTTTCAATCAGTTTATCACTTTATCGCACTTATATCAATATCAATATAGCCACAATCCGTTATGATTTCATATGAAATATTTACTCATTTATAACATTTCCGCCGGATTGCCGCATAAACAAAATATCCGCCAAATCTTGAAAAAACGGAGCAGATTGTATATTATTTTTAATATTTATCCCGTTCCCGTTTTTATCGTATCCTTTGGCCGGCAGCGGCTGACTCCCTTTGCGGGATGAGCCGGTTCTGACCGGGCTTTTGCATGAAATGGAGATGGCTTGTAAGAATGTTGAATATCGTGCTGGTTGAACCTGAGATCCCAATGAACACGGGCAATATAGCAAGAAGCTGCGCCGCGACCGGTTCTGTGCTCCACCTTGTGGGGCCCCTCGGCTTCTCCATAGACGACAGGGCCGTCAAGAGAGCAGGCCTTGATTATTGGCACCTCGTTGACGTGAGGTACTACAATGATTTTGACGAGTTTCAGCGGAAAAATCCCGATATCCGCTGCTGGTACTCTACGACAAAGGCGCAGCGCAGGTACTGCGACGTCAGGTATCAGGACGGTGACTACCTCTTTTTCGGCAAGGAGACCAGGGGCCTTGACGAAGATCTCTTAAGGGCCAACTACGACCGGTGTATACGCATACCCATGGTCGATCAGGCGCGTTCCCTGAACCTGGCAAATTCCGTCGCGATCGTGTTATATGAAGCCCTTCGTCAGCTGGACTTTCCCAACCTTGAAACCGCCGGGAAACTGACTAAAGCTGAGTGACCTCAAATTATCCAAAGAGCGATATAAATTACCCATAATATTTTATAATATTGTTAAAACTGTCACATAGTGTAACATTCCTCTTGAATTTGTGCAAAATGTGGGATATAATTCTTGTGCTTTAAGAATTTGGTTACAAATTTGTGTTATAATTGAATGTGTTGCAGTTAAATCGGAGTTTTAAATGAATGATTTTTAATACAAAGGAGACGTGTCAGATGAACTACAACAAGAAGACCATTGAAGACATCGAGCTCAACGGCAAGAAAGTTCTGGTCCGCTGCGATTTCAACGTGCCTCTGGACGAAAACCGCAATATTACTGACGATACGCGGATCACGGCAGCACTCCCGACGATCCGTTACCTGCTCTCAAAGCAGGCAGCCGTCATTCTCTGCTCGCACCTCGGGCGTCCGAAGGGCGAATTTAACGCAAAGTATTCGCTCGCTCCGGTCGCAGCCCGTCTTACCGAGCTTTTAGGCCAGGAAGTAAAGCTTGCCAAGGACGTTATCGGTCCGGACGCAGACGCCCTGACATCCTCACTCAAGCCGGGCGAGGTAATGCTCCTTGAAAACGTCCGCTTCCACAAGGAAGAGGAGAAAAACGACCCCGAGTTCGCCAAAAAGCTGGCATCGTATGCCGAAGTATATGTCAATGACGCGTTCGGCACAGCCCACCGCGCCCATGCTTCCACAGCCGGTGTCGCAGATTATCTGCCTGCCGTTTGCGGGTACCTCATCAACAAGGAAATCAGCATCATGGGCAAAGCGCTCGATGACCCGAAGCGTCCTTTTGTCGCAATCCTCGGCGGCGCAAAGGTTTCCGACAAGATCGGCGTCATAAACAACCTGCTGGAAAAGGTCGACACACTGATCGTAGGCGGCGGTATGGCCTATACTTTCGTGAAAGCCATGGGCGGATCGATCGGAAAATCGCTTTGCGAAGATGACAAACTCGACTATGCCCGCGAAATGCTCGAAAAAGCGAAGGCGAGAGGCGTCAACTTCCTGCTGCCCGTTGACAACGTTGCCGCGAAGGAATTTGCCGCTGACGCGGAAGCATTCACCGTTAAGACTGACGAGATCCCCGATGACCTCATGGGTCTTGACATTGGCCCCGAAACCGTTGATATGTTCAGCGAAGCGATCAAAAACGCAGGCACCGTCGTCTGGAACGGTCCGATGGGCGTGTTTGAGTTTGACAGGTTCGCCAACGGCACCCGTGCGATCGCCAAAGCCGTAGCGGAGAGCAATTCCGTCAGTATCATCGGCGGCGGCGACAGTGCGGCTGCGATCCAGCAGCTTGGCTTTGCCGACAAGATGACTCATATTTCAACAGGCGGCGGAGCATCCCTTGAGTTCCTTGAAGGCCTCGAGCTCCCCGGCATCGCATGCCTGATGGACAAGTAATCCCGATAATGGGGGATAACATCGCAAACTGACAGATAAAAAATATATACAGTCTTACTATGCAATAAGTTTTCTTTATTGCCGAAAGGAGAAACTCACGTGAATAGAAGATACCGCAAAACCATAATAGCGGGTAACTGGAAAATGAACAAGACCGCTTCGGAGGCGAAGGCGTTCCTTGAAGAGCTGAAAGCCCAAGTCGGGCGCGTCAAGTGGTGTGAAGTCGTTGTTTGCGTTCCGTTCGTAAACATACCCATGGCCCGCCGCGTGCTTAAGGATTGCCGCATAGCAGTCGGAGCCCAGAACGTCCACCACGAGCAGAGCGGAGCCTATACCGGTGAAGTCTCTGCCGAGATGCTGAAAGACCTGGGTGTCAAGTACGTCATAATCGGGCATTCGGAGCGCCGCCAGTACTTTGGCGAAACAGACGCTTTGGTCAACAGGAAAGTACATGCCGCCCTCAATGCCGGTCTTCGTCCTATAGTTTGCGTCGGTGAAAGTCTCGAACAGCGCGAAGCCGGTATCACCAACGAGCTAGTCACCATGCAGGTCAAGGCTGCACTCGCAGGCGTCACCGTAGATAAAGTCCGTCAGATCGTATTTGCATACGAGCCGATCTGGGCTATCGGAACAGGCAAAACCGCGACCGCAGAACAGGCAAATGAGATTTGTGAACTTATCCGTGCAACCATACGCAAGATATATGGTGCAAGAATAGCCCGTGCTATCACTATCCAGTACGGCGGATCAATGAACGCCAAGAACGCATTCGAACTGTTGGCTCAGCCCGATGTGGACGGCGGTCTGATTGGAGGCGCATCACTCAAAGTTCCCGATTTCACGGCGATCGTCAATGCCGCAAATCAGGAATAGCGGTGATATAACGATTATGAAAACACCTGTAACCCTGGTGATCATGGACGGCTTTGGCCTTGCCCCCAAAACAAAGGCAAACGCCATAGCCAATACACCAACTCCAAACATTGACGCCCTTTTTGCAAGATGCCCCCATACCGTGCTTCAGGCGTCAGGCCTCAACGTGGGGCTCCCCGAAGGTCAAATGGGCAACAGTGAAGTCGGACATACCAATATCGGTGCCGGCCGCATCGTTTACCAGGACCTTCCCAGAATAACCAAGTCCATAGAGGACGGTACATTCTTTCAAAATCCCAAATACCGCGAAGCAATACAGAATTGCATAGATAAAGGCACAGCACTCCATCTGTTCGGACTCATGTCCGACGGTGGTGTCCACAGCCATTACACTCACACATGGGCGGCTGTTGAGCTTGCCCGCAGAATGGGTCTCGACAGGGTCTACCTGCACTGCTTTTTGGACGGACGTGATGTTCCTCCCACATCCGGTGCATCATATGTTGAGGAGACCATTGGTAAACTAAAAGAGATCGGCGTAGGCAAAATCGCTACCGTGATGGGACGCTACTATGCGATGGATCGTGACAAGCGCTGGGACCGTGTTGAACGCGCTTACGCCGCAATGGTATATGGTGTGGGCAAATGGTGCGACGATCCGGTCAAAGGCATCAGGGAAAGCTATGAAAACGGCGTGACCGACGAATTCGTGGAACCCATCATCACTGCCCGCGATGCCGAGATCCGTGAGAACGACTCCATCATTTTCATAAACTTCCGCCCGGATCGTGCCCGGGAGATCACCCGCTCATTCGTCGACCCTGAGTTCGACGGCTTCCAGAGGAAAAAGGGCTTTTTCCCCGTACATTTCGTCTGCACGACGCAGTACGATGCCGAGATGCCGAACGTGAGCGTCGCGTTTGAAAAGGAGAAGCTGACGAACATCTTTGGCGAATATATAAGCAAGCTCGGGCTGCGGCAGCTCCGGATAGCGGAGACGGAAAAGTATGCCCACGTGACCTTCTTCTTCAACGGCGGTGAAGAGACCGTATTTGAAGGCGAGGATCGTGTCCTCATACCCTCACCGAAGGTGCCCACCTATGACCTCAAGCCGGAAATGAGCGCATATGAGGTCACCGAAGCTGTCGTTGAGCGCATATTGAGCCGCAATTATGACGTCATCATACTCAACTATGCCAACTGTGACATGGTCGGTCATACGGGCGTCTATGAGGCGGCGCAGAAAGCCGTTGCAACAGTGGACGAATGTGTAGGCAGGGTAATAGAAGCCATGCAGACAGTCGGCGGTATCACGATCGTGACCGCAGACCACGGCAACGCCGACAAGATGCTGGAGGACGACGGTGTTTCTCCGTTTACGGCGCACACCACGAATCCTGTTCCTCTTATAATCTGCGGGGCAGATGTAGAGCTCAACGAAGGAAGGCTTGCGGATATCGCGCCCACCATGGTGGACCTAATGGGACTCGGAAAACCTGCCGAAATGACCGGCGTTTCCCTGATCCGTGTAATCAAATAACACACCAAATTAATAAGGAGTGTAAATATGAAACAGTACCTTGAAATCGTTGATGTCCTTGGCAGAGAAATCCTTGACTCCCGCGGCAACCCGACTGTGGAAGTCGAAGTTACCGTCGATGACGGCAGCACGACCTATGTCGGCCGTGCAGCAGTCCCCTCAGGGGCATCGACCGGTATTTTTGAAGCGGTCGAGCTTCGCGACGGCGATAAGTCACGCTATCTCGGAAAAGGCGTATTGAACGCCGTTCAGGCTGTCAATACCGAGATCGCCGACGCGATAATCGGTCTCAATGCTCTCGACCAGGTCGAGATCGACCGCACCATGATCGAGCTTGACGGCACCCCGAACAAGGGCCGCCTGGGCGCAAACGCCATCCTGGGCGTCTCGCTGGCTGTCGCCAAAGCTGCTGCGGAAGCCCTCGGACTGAGCCTCTACAACTACATCGGCGGCGTAAATGCCAAGACCCTGCCCGTACCGATGATGAACGTGCTCAACGGCGGCGCCCATGCCAACAACAACGTCGACATCCAGGAATTCATGATAATGCCCGTTTCGGCGCCCAATTTCCGCGAAGGCCTCCGCATGTGCGCCGAAGTGTTCCACACTTTGAAGAAAGTCGTACCGTCCTCCGGAGTGGGTGACGAAGGCGGATATGCTCCAAACCTCGAAACCGACGAGGACGGCGGCTACTACCTCCTTCCGAAGGCCCAGAAGAAGATGACCCGTGCCGAAATGGTCGAGATGTGGAAGAACTTCGTCGACAAGTATCCGATCATCTCCATCGAAGACGGAATGGCCGAAGAGGACTGGGAAGGCTGGAAGATGCTGACCGACGCTCTCGGCAAGAAGATACAGCTCGTCGGCGACGACCTGTTCGTTACGAACACCGAGCGTCTGTCCAAGGGCATCAAGCTGGGAGTCGCGAATGCTATCCTTATCAAGGTCAACCAGATCGGTACTCTTACAGAGACCCTGGACGCCATCCAGATGGCAAACCGCGCCGGTTACACCGCAGTAGTGTCCCACCGTTCCGGTGAGACCGAAGATACAACGATTGCCGACATCGCAGTAGCCGTAAATGCCGGACAGATCAAGACCGGTGCGCCCTCCAGGACCGACCGCGTCGCAAAGTACAACCAGCTCCTCAGGATCGAGGAAGAGCTCGGCGATTCCGCCATCTATCTCGGCCGTAACGCCTGGTTCAATCTCCGCTGAGCGATCCGGTAAGGAATATAAGGCAAATAGTCAAAACCACGCGGGAACGCGTGGTTTTATTTTTCCGATCATCGAATTTTTGTATTATTTGATTACTTACTGTTCATAGATTACTGTCTATATTTTTCTCTAAGATCAACTCAATAGGTAAACAGAAAGCTTATAGACCCCCGTCAGATCGAGGACAGCTTGCTTCTTACCATTTCAACCGCTTTGTCTGTTTCCCTTGTTAAAATCATTTAATACTGCCTTCAGTATTGCCGGCATTTCATTTTCGTCGTTAGCCTTGTAGCCTGTTATCCCGTTTTCCAGCATGTACCTGAGCTTATGAGCCATCAGGCGATCAAGAACGGGGTCCCTCCCCTCACCGATCCTGCCCAGTATTTCCTGCACATCGTACAGGTCGTTGTATGTCAGGTATGGATAATCATTGAAGTCGGGAGTCCCATCAGGTTTGATCCCATACGCAAGTCCGCGGTTCCCGTTATACCACTTTGTCTCCGTGCTGCGTATGCCGTCAAGCAAATCCTGCGCAAACTCATAGTATCTCAAATCTGCGGTGCATTCATAAGCCGTAAGCAGGACCTTTATCTCTTGCAGCTGGTGGTTCAGCGAACTGTGAGTCTGCCTGACTTTCCTGTCTCCCGCAGCGACCCCGTAGTCCTCAACCAAAATGCCTTTCTCCGCTTTTATATGGTTCGATGCTGCATGGCGCATCAGCCATTCCGTCTGTCTCAGGGCGGCATCCAGATAGTGCAGGTAACCGAACTTCTTATATGCCTCAAACAGGCGCATCGTCACGTCGTTATTGAAACGCGTATCATAAAAGTTGCTGTTGATACCGTACTCTTTCGACAGCCACTCGCTCTCCGCGGGTGTGGGCCAATATCCTTGTTTGTTCTGGTGATTGACAGCCTCGTCCAGCAGCCCGATCGACATTATATCTGCGATACGGCTGTCAGCTCCGAGCAGGACAAGTGCCGGGTGGACCGCGGGACATCTGTAATACATACCGGCTTCATATGGAACGTATGATTCTGGGGTGGAATAATACGCGCCGTCGAAGCATACCCGGTTTTTCCCGTCAAAATCGAGCCTTTCCCACATTTTTGCTGCTTCATCGTCCCATTCATGATCCGGCTCCTGCACGGAACACATCCAGAGATGCAGCTCTGATGCTCGTGATCCGGATATATGGAGCACGACTTCATAGCCGGACTCGGTCTCTTTGAACGATAATTTGCCCCATTCACCGAGATCCTTCAGGCTGCCATCACCGTATTGCATGTAAAACACAGCAGGTCCTACTACCGAAAATGTCTCGTCAGTTTGAAAAAACAGGACAGTGTCAAACAAACCTTCGTCGGGGACTATTCTCTTCCATTCCCCTGTCTGCCTGTCTTTATAAATGACCGTGCCGTTCTTCCCCCTTATGTTGAAAACGGACATTGCAGTTTCAATGTCCCTTTCAATGTTTGCGTCCGGCACGACTTTCTTAAGAAGAAAACCTGCGCCCCCTTCAAAGAGGTAAAACTTGTTTTTGACAATACGATCCGTATATTTTTCTTTATATTTTACAATTTGATAATTTACGACATGATTTCTTACACCGGAAAGGCTTATGCCCTCAGCTTCATTGCCAGTGTCTGCTGAGTGACCGGTATCAAGACTTTCTTTGATAATACCGGGCTCCGGAATACCGAGCTCCGGATCAAAGTCCGAGATTCCCTCGTCATCTCTGCCTTTTTCTTCGGGCGCGCCAGTACTATCTGCAACTAAACCGGTATCAGCGTCAAATAATGCGGTGCTTATCTCACCGGCACGGAAAGATGCAAAGCTGTATGACGATACGAAACCGACCAGCAAGAAGGCAACGGCAATGATCCTCATATCTCCTTACCGGCGTCCAGCTCCATGATAAGGTCTACCCTGTCCTTGTGTCTTCCACCCTCAAATTCGGTCGTGAGAAACAATTCCACGAGCTTTACGGCAAGGCCGGTGCCGACCACACGCGACCCAAGAGCGAGCATATTTACGTCATTGTGCAGCCGCGAAAACTCCGCGGAATATGCATCAGAACAGCAAGCGCAGCGTATTCCCTTTATCTTGTTTGCAGCGATCGATATCCCTATCCCTGTTCCGCAAAACAGCAGACCGCAGCAGCATTCCCCAGACGCAACGGCCTTAGCGGCCCGCTCCGCATATACAGGGTAATCAGAGCGCTCTCCGTTGCATCCGAAGTCCTTATAGCGGTATCCCATCTCTTCCAAATATCCGATTATATGCTGCTTGAGCGGATAACCCGCGTGGTCGCTTGCTACAGCTATCAGTTTATGTTCCATGATCCACCTCTTCAAATCCAGCTGGTGAGCTTCGATATTTTATTTTTTACATATTAACGAATGATTATATCTTAACGAATGATGCCTTTCTGCCTTTGTATACTGTGAAGTATTTGAAACCGGCATCTTTAAGGACGGCAATGCCTTCGGAGATACCTGCCCCCACATCTCCCGCGGTGTGGGCATCCGAACCCAGCGTTATGATTTCGCCTCCGCACTCCCGGTAAAGCCTGACGATATCGGGAGCCGGCATGGTCTGGCCGACAGGCTGCCTCAGCCCCGAGGTGTTGAGTTCGATCCCCAGCCCCGAAGCAGCCAAAAGCCTGAATATGTCCGATAATTCCGCAGTATACTCTGAAAAGTCGAATTCGATGCCCGCCCTTCCCCTTATATATCGGAGAGGATAGCTGATGTGCCCAAGAACATCGAATCCCCCATACCCGATCATTTCGCGGAGCTCTGCGAAGTATCGCTCCATCAGTGCACGGCAAGTGTCCATGTCGGGGTATTCGAGAAGATAAAAGTCCTCCATCCCCCTCAGGTTGTGCAACGACCCGATTATAAAGTCAAGTCCAGGGCTTGACAAGTAGCGTTTTGCCAGTCCGCTGTTCTGAGTAGGCTGCCCTAGCTCGAGGCCATACACAACTGTAAGGCGGTCTCCGTACTCTTCCTTCACCCTATCAAGGGCTGTAATATACAGCTCCTCGTCAAAGTCACAGGGTATACCGTTCCAGCCGTTCACATCGCAGTGTTCCGTGAAAGCAAGTTCCCTGACACCCTTTGCGATCGCCGCTTCGCACATCTCCTCCATCGTGGAGGCGGCGTCAGGGGAAAAGTATGATGAATGAGTGTGATAATCGACCAGATACATCGTGCATCTCCCTCATCAAAACGGCCATGACGGGAACCATTTCAAAAACATCCGGCCATACCAGTCAGGAACCGTAAGTCCGGTCAGGACGGGGAAAAACAATGCGAAGAGCGCGATACCTGCCCCGCATAGACCGTATGCATAGTATTTGCCCCGTGGTATTTCTTTTATATAACCATTGATCGTATAACATAATGCCAGCACAAGGAAAACCATGGACGGGAAATAGTGGTAAGCGAACGTGATCCTTGAAATGAACATCCAGGGCACAAGCTGTGCCGCATATCCTATCAGGATGAACAGGCCAAGCCCGTCTCCGCGGCGACTGATCTGTCTCCACAGCAATGCGATGATCGCTCCCAAACCTCCCCAGCAGACGAGCGGGTTGAGGAACGCACCAAATGAGACCCGGTAACCGTCAGCCGGGTATTCCAGATAGTATAATATCGGGCGGATATCAAAGATCCACATCCACCATCGCGAGGCATAGCTGTGCTCTGCTTCTATTCCGGCGTGGTATTTGAACATGCTGACCTGGTTCTCCCAAACCAGTGAAAGTGAAAGCGGTTCTCCCATCCCTTTCGCATAGGGAATGTAGCTCAGGTAGTAGATCGCTGCCGGTACGGCAACAAAGAACACGATACTGACAAAAACAATAAGAGCAAACCTTTTTACAAAATGCCGCGTCAGCCCTTCCCGGTGCAACTTGCGTCCCTGCAATACGATATAAATGGCATAAAGCACCACAAGCCCCGCGGCAGCGTAAAACGCCGTCCACTTGGACGCAATACCCAGGCCGAAGCTTATCCCGCACAAAGCGAGGGGAACAAGCTGCCTGAAAGCCCTGTCCGTAAATCCGGTGGAAATGAAGCGGTACATGAAGTAGTACATAAGGATGGTGAAGAATACGCCGTAAGTATCGATGGTTGCGATCCTGGTTTGCACATAGTGCATAAAGTCAAATGTAAAAAGCAGGGTGCCGAGAACGGCGGTGAGCCGCATCCCGAAAAGGCTCTTTATGAAAATGTACATGATGGGGACCATCAGGACACCCAACAGTGTTCCGATGAAGCGCCACCCGAAAGGAGTCATACCGAAAAGCCTTATCCCAAGGCTTATAAATATCTTTCCAAGCGGGGGATGGGTGTTCTCATATGGGCGTATTCCATGGATATGCTCATATGCCGTCCGTGCGTGATAGATCTCGTCAAAGTAGGTGGAGTTGAGGTATGTCGATTTCTCAGGCATGAGTTCCCATTCGTCAAAGAGCAGATCGGCTCCGCTTGTCATTTCAAACCCGTCAGACGGGATCCTCCTGCCCTGCGGATCGAGCAAAACCAGTTCACCCAGCTCCATGGGCGTCCTCTGCGCGGTGATTTTCAGGTAGCGAATCTCCACTGGTCCGTCCTCAAACCGGTTAAAAAACCAGTGGAATGTCTTAGCATGGTCCTGCCTCAGGTCCTCTTGCCTGGTCCAGGTCGCACCATCCGCCGATGTTTCGAGAGTATATCCGCTATCCGAATGGAAATTTCCCGTATAGTGAACTATGGTCGATACCTGCCGGACCTCTCCGATGTCCACGATTATGCTCGGGGACTCCCTGGTAAACCTGTAAAAGGTCTGGGGATCCTGCATATCACCGAGGTTCCAGAACGCAATGGCAGCATAACTCAGCGTCAGCAGCAGGATCGGTATGACATCCGCCTTATCGGGATGAAAAACACCGGGAAATTCAAAGCGCCTTTCCGATGAAATCAGGTCAAGGATCGACCTCGGTTTGGATGTGCTCAACAGATACTTGTAAATATAGTGGATGACAAACGCGGCCGTCACTGCAGGAAACAAATATACAACATATCGTTGGATCCAGTAGATCATCCTCATTTCCCGGTCCTTTCCGTCTATTGTGTGATCGTTCGACACCAATTATATACTTTTTCTGAAGAGGGTACAACCCAAATTATGCCCTTATCCCACATCATGCCCATATTTGGCTTTGGATATCCGTTTTGTCAAATTATGTTGAAATAGCTTGTAAGAAATAATGCACTGTGATATACTTTATTCGACACTGACTCGGAGGGCCGAAAGTATGGACAGTCTGAATACCGGATTGAAGCGCACCGCCAATATATATGACGAAATGAGAGGACGATACCTCACCTTTATCGTGGACAAACAGACCTTTGGCATACCGATCGCCGACGTGGTGCAGATAGTCGGTGTCCAGGAGATCACCGAGATCCCTGAATTGCCGAACTATGCCAAAGGCGTTATAAACCTTCGCGGCAGCATAATCCCGCTCATCGACATGCGCATCCGCTTCCATAAAGAAGAGATCCCCTATAACGACAGGACCTGTATAATAGTTACCGACATTGGCAGCCGGTCCATCGGTCTGATCGTAGAGGCCGTGGATGAGGTCACCACCATTTCCGATGAAGAGATCTCCCCCCCGCCCGTAGTATCTGAAGATTACACGAACAAATTCCTTACGGGCATCGGCCTGGTCAACGAAAAAATCATACTCCTTATAGACACCCGTAAGATATTGCTCAGTTCCGACATTGAGAAATTCAACGAAATTTGATCCCGATGTTGTTGTCTGAGCAAAGCAAAAAACAATAAACAAGAGCTGCTTTCCGGAAAAACGCTTCCGAAACGTCAGCTCTTTTATGTTGCCATTTTGAACCCGTCACATTAGCTTTACTGTATAGTAAACCGCAAGGACAAAAAGATATGCGAAAATGCCAAACAGGAGATAGTATGCGATCACCGATCCGAAAACCAAGGCTGCGGCTATGCATATAAACGATACAGCTATACTTATATAAATCAGGCCGTACCTGGAGGAGGGGCGGAAAAGCTTAAGACTGTGCTTTCCAAATCTGAGTGCTCCTCCGTTGCGCGATGCGACGAAAATCACGGCCGCGGCGGCTATCATCGCTGTCATTGCTGCGATCCCGGCATAAAAAGTGAGGTCGGATAACAACAGCGACGGATCGATTTCGGTGATCGGGAGCGCATAGTATGCCTTGCTCAAATACCACATCAGAAATCCCGTTGCCGCGGTTACCGCAGAAATAAAGAAGAATTCGGTCGAGTATACCAGATATATCAGCACCAGTACCGCCGCAGACGGGATTATGACATAGAGGAATTTTATCCCGTCAACGAAAAACCTTGCGGCTATCAGCGCACAGATTGCCGTAAACGCAGATGCGACCGACAAGTTCCTTCCGCGTATCACTTTATACCTGTTGTCTATTCCCTTTTTGCGGGAACGGTATTCCCATACGGCACCGACTATCACCATAAGTGCGGCAAATGCCGAGAAGCCGTAGACCAGCCGGATCGTAGTCGCTATGCTTTCTATCCTTCCATATCCCCGATATGTAGCCATCAGTCCGACTATCAACAGAAATGCGAAAGAAAATACGCCAAGGATCATGTTTGTCATATAGTCGTCATATTGTGATGTCTTCTTTTTCACTGCCAAGTCTCCCTTTCTTACTGTCCCTTTTCGCCGCATAAATCATTATGGATAGCACGCACAGCGGCGCTGTCTCGGCACGAAGGATCCTGTTTCCTAATGATATGGGAGTATAACCTAAACCTTCGGCGGCCATAACTTCCTTTTCGGTGAACCCTCCCTCGGGACCCGTAAACACGGCAGAAGTGAGGTAAGTTCCCGATTCAATCACTTCCCAGATCGGGATCGCGGCCCGCTCATGGGCTATCAGGCGCATGTCCGCTTTCATGCCTTCCTTCAGAGCCTGTTCATACGGCATGATCGGAAGGACCCGGGGTATACGCCCGCGGCCGCTTTGTTTAGACGCTTCAAGCGCGATTTTGTTCCATCGTGCCAACTTATTTTTTTCTGAATCCTTATCGTATCTGTATATGCATCTCTCGCTCAGCACGGGGACGATCGAGCTGACCCCAAGTTCAACCGCCTTTTGAATGACGATGTCCATCTTGTCCCCTTTTGTGACCGAAGCGTACAGCGTTATTTCCACACTTGGCTCGCTCGTTGACTGGGTGACCTCCAAAACACGGACCTGCGCGTTATTTCCCGAGGTTTTGACAAGTTCGCAGCGATAATCCGTTCCCCTCCCGTCACACAGGGTGACCTCTTCACCCGGCTTCATCCTGAGCGATTTTGATATGTGAAGCGCGTCGTCGCCTTCAACAAGCATTATATCCCCAACAGAACCGGATGCGTCGACAAAAAACCTGGGCACCGGTCATCCTCCCTACCGCTTATAGTTCAAAGGCATTTGGAAGCAGATCGTCGTAGCCGAACACTTTGAATTCACCGGAAGAATTGGCGCACAGGAACACCAGGTCCGCGGAGAATTCCCGCAGGAACTGCCTGCATATGCCGCACGGAACGCAGTAATCGTCTCCGGTGCCTGCTACGGCTATTTTCACGAACTGCACATTGCCGTCAGCGACGGCGGATACTGCAGCGGTCTGTTCCGCGCAGATCGTTGCGCCGTATGATGAGTTCTCAACATTGCACCCGCGGTATACGCTTCCGTCCTCACACAAAAGCGCGGCGCCTACCGCAAATCCCGAATATGGCGCGTATGCCCTGTCGCGCATTTCCATGGCGATTTTTACGAGCTCTTCATCGGTAATCATGTTTTTCATCGATGCCGCTCCCCTTCCGCTGCGGGCCCGAAGCCCTCTTTTTCTTCGATTATATACAACGGACGGCCTTTGCTCTCGTCGCTTATACGGCTGATATATTCGCCAAGTATCCCGATCATCAGCAGTATCGTTCCGTTGAGCAGGAAAGAAAACCCTGCAACAGTATACAACGGCGATAAGTTCGGATCGACAAGGATGTTCCGGATTATTATGAACAGGAAATAGAATGCTGTCAGCAGCAAGACGACAAACCCCAGGATAGACGAAAGGCGCAGCGGTTTATACGAAAATGCGGACAGCCCGTCGAAGGCAAGCTTCAGCATCTTTTTGAGCGGGTATTTGGTTTCCCCGGCAAAGCGCTCTTCGCGCACGTATTCCACAGCGGTCTGTTTGAAACCAACCCAGCTTACAAGCCCGCGTACATACCTGTTCCTTTCGGGCATCGATTTCAGCGTGTCGCAAACCTTCCTGTCGATCAGTCTGAAATCACCCGTGTCGACCGGGATCGGTACTTCCGTAAGGGCATTGAGAAGCCGGTAAAAGACCTTCGCGGTGAATAACTTGAAAAAGGTCTCCCCTTTTCTCTTCAGCCTTTTCCCATAGACCACGTGGTAGCCCGCTTTCCACTTCTCTATCATGTCAAGCATGACTTCGGGGGGGTCCTGGAGGTCAGCGTCGATTATCAGTATCGCTTCCCCGCTTGCATGGTCCATTCCGGCGGTTATGGCGGTCTGATGTCCGAAGTTTCTTGAGAATCCAAGCATTTTGACATTTCCGTCGACCGCAACAAGGTTCCTCAGTTTTTCGGCAGTGGCGTCCTTGCTGCCGTCGTTTACAAATATCAGTTCATAGGGTTCACCGGTGCTGTCCATGACTTTTTTGAGCCTTCGATAGCTCTCTTCGATGACTTCCTCTTCGTTATATGCCGGTATAACCACTGAGTATTTTACTTCACCCAAATTAACCCACCTCGAATCTATTATGCCCAACTTTTGATATCACTCGACATCTCCCGTATATGCTTCACGGTCTCCGATCCGTCTCATACGCGCCCTATACATCCCGTACAGCCTCATTAGACAAACGATCGTGATTATCGAGGCGGCCACCAATATTATGACAGAGACCACGCCAGAGCCTTCCTGGGCACTCGCAGCGTCCGCCTCCGAAACCGGGATCAGGCTGAGGACCGCGCTCAGTCCGTTGTAAGCGATATGTAGTATGATCGGAGCCAATATGGAATCGCACCACACATAAACTAGCCCAAGTACCAGGGACGTTGGCAAAACATAAGCGATCTGGAACGGAAGCATGTGGGCTGCTGCAAATATCAGTGTCTGGAAAATGACGGCCATAGCAAGCGTCATCCCCCTGCGCAGCACGTTAAATGACATTCCCCTGAAGACCAGCTCCTCGGTCACGGGAACAAGCAGCGAAGTCGTAAACAGGGTGAGCCAGAAGTCGTCCGATATAATCGCCTTGCCGACCAGTTCGTTGTACTGCTCGATGATGCTCTCGGGTATAGGAAGCAGGGCCAGCGAAAAATTGGTGACCATATTGATGGAGATCCCGACCAGGAAAACCAGGACTGCAGTCCCGGCGGAGATGGGCCTGATCACAAGGGCATCTCTGAAACTTCTCCTGCCGGCCCTGATTATTATAAGGATGACAACACAGGTTATAACGCAACCCGCAATCAGGATTTGCTGGCTATATCTGCCGACGAACTCAGTCTGCACGGCTGATATATCCCTGTTCAGGATGTCGCCCATAAACCCGTTTATCGATGTCGATATGATATACGCTATTATGGCTACAAAAGAAGCTATCAACTGGCTTCCCATATATATCAACGGATAAATCAAAGAGTGCAGCAGCGATACGAATCCCTTTTTCAAACTGACACCCGCCTTTGCTTTTTGATCGATCAACGGTTCGCGATATGATTATAGACAAAAAACGCCAGCCCTAAAGACAGGACCGTTAAAGCCCATGTTGCTGCAAGCAGAAAAGTGTGGCGGGTTTTGTGTCTGCATAAGTAAAACCCGGTAAGTCCCCCCGGTCCGCCTGACAAGAAAGCCGCCCACAGAAAAAACTTCTCGGGCACCCGACGCGTCCCGCGTTTCGAAGCAATTTTGTCACCGGCGGCAACGGCAAAGCAGATAAGATTCCAAATCAGCCACAAAATCGCCGGGACTTTTATCAAAACATGAATATCTTCCATCGTTTTTCCATATGTTTGATTTTACGGACCGGGTCTCTCAGATCTAAAAATTTCTGATCACCAAACCGGTTAGTTTGTCTGTCCGGTGCTTACTACTCCGGTAAGCCTTTCCCCGTCGTTTCCCGTTATGAGGACATCGAGAAGCTCTCCGCGGATGTTTGCTGCGCTGACAACGACGGGAAGATAATTCTCGGAATGCCCTTCGGACTTCCCTTCAGCTTCCGTTTCAAAAAGGACTTTCCTTGTCTTCCCAACCTGGCGGTCAAGATAGCCGCGCCTCATTTCAGAGGCAGCTGCGGCAGCCGCCGCCGCTCTCTCCGCTTTGACCGATCTGGGCAGCTGGCCTTCCATTTCCGCTGCCCGGGTGCCCTCCCTTATCGAGTAAGGGAACACGTGCATGGCCGCAAAACCGATCGACTTTATAAATTCCAACGTCTCCAGGAACTCTTCCTCCGTCTCTCCGGGAAAGCCCACGATAAGATCCGTCGTTATGGCAGGATCGTCAAATACCTCCCTGAGAAGCGAAACCGCTCTCCTGTAATCTTCGGGCAGGTATTTTCTCCTCATCCGCTTCAGCACGCCCGCGCTTCCGCTTTGCAGGGACAAATGGAAGTGGGGGCACAGGTTCCCAAGGGAGCCCAGTTTTTTTACAAACTCCTCGCTTACGGTGGATGGCTCAAGGGATCCCAGCCTGAACCTTACCGATGGGGCAGCATTGCAGAGGTCCACGATGAGGCAGCCAAGATCAGTACCTATGTCGATACCGTATGAGGAGATCTCGATCCCGGTTATCACGATTTCCTTGAAGCCCTGCCCGGCCAGCCGCATGACCGAGTTCAGGGCTTCATCGGGCGGCAGCGAACGGCTGGGTCCGCGCAGGTACGGTATGATGCAGTAAGAGCAAAAGTTGACGCATCCGTCCTGGATCTTCAGCAGGGCCCGGACACGTCCCCCCACTTCCCCCGCCGGAAGGATCTCAAAATCCCTCCTGCTGAAGGGGTCTGCGATCTTCATCCCGATTTCGGGCACGTTTCGATTCGCGGCTTTGTCAATGAAGTCAACGACGCTCAGACGCTCTCCCGCGCCGCCGACGAAGTCGGCCCCGAGTTCTCGCGCCGTGTCGGCGTCCGCCTGCGAAAAACATCCGCAGACGACGATCAGGGCATCCGGATTTGACTTCTTCGCTCTTCTGATAGCCTGGCGCGATTTCCGGGCGCTTTCCCCCGTTACGGCACAGGTATTAATCACAACCGCATCCGCAGGCTGCCCGGGTTCCACCGTGCTGTGCCCGTGAGCGTGAAGCAGTTTTTCCATTGCCTGGGTCTCATATTGGTTAACTTTGCACCCTAGGGTGACAAAAGATATGCGCATTTGTTTACCTTCCTAAAAATATGCAAGTACCTTACAAATTTGGAACAATATACGTTGATTTTCAAATTTGATTGATTATAATTATATTAAGGATCGAAATCGGCAGTAAAATATCCCGCTGTTAATACTTTGTGAAACCGAATAACATTATAACAGTTTAGTCTGTATCGTTCAATAATTATATTGCAAAATTGCCTTCGGGCTTATCTGAAAGGAAATCGTGGCTATGAAGAAATTCAAAGTGATGCTCAACTCGATCAACGATGTCAAGCAATTCGTAAGCGCGGCTGTGGCCCGCCCCTGTGATATAGACGTGGTATCGGGCCGCTATATCATCGACGCAAAATCCATCATGGGCATTTTCAGCATCGACCTGACCAAACCGGTCAGCGTAGAGGTCCACGGGACCGAGGAAGACGTGGCAGCGTTCAAGGCGGATATCAAGGCATTCATTGTAGAGGACGACAGCAACGAGTAAACAGTACCTGTCCCGCACCCGTCAAAGCATATTTTGACATAGATGCATAATTTTTAAATCAACTCCACATCCTTACGGGTGTGGGGTTTTCTCGTCCAAAAACATGCGGGCCCTGTAAAACATACTTTCGGAGAATCGAGGTAATCAAGTTGAGACATAACGAACTTTCTACCTGTCAAAAAACAAACAAGCCATATAAGAGATGGCTTTGCCTGGCACTTGCCTTAATGCTGCTTTGCGTCCTGCAAAGTCCTGTCCTGGCAGCGCCTCAGGGGCCGGATGTAAATGCGAAATCCGCCGTGCTGATGGAGAAGAGCACCGGCCGCGTACTTTACGAATACAACGCCCATCAGCCGCTTGCGCCCGCCTCGGTTACGAAGGTCATGACGATCCTTTTGGTCGGCGAAGCGATAAACAGCGGGAAAATAACCTATGACGATATCGTAACGACATCCGAGCATGCGGCGTCGATGGGAGGCAGCCAAATATACCTGGAACCGGGCGAAAAGATGAGCGTGCACGACATGCTCAAGGCGGTAGTAGTAAGTTCGGCCAACGATGCCGCCGTTGCCCTTGCCGAGCACATCGCAGGCAGCGAGTCCGCCTTTGTCTCGATGATGAACCAGAAAGCGGCTCAACTGGGAATGAAGGATACGAACTTCGTCAACGCACATGGCCTCGATGCCGACGGGCATGTGACATCCGCATATGACATCGCTCTGATGAGCCGTGCGCTGCTGCTGGAGTTTCCCGATGTCAAAAAATATACGACCATATGGATGGATTCCGTCAGGGGCGGAGAGTTCCAGCTTGCCAACACCAACAAGCTTCTCCGGCAATACGACGGCGTAACCGGAATAAAAACCGGTTCAACATCGGTCGCCGGATATTGCCTTTCCGCTTCTGCGGAACGGAACGGCATGGAACTAATATGTGCCATAATGGGTTCACCGACCTCAAAGGACAGGTTCGCTGCCGGCAAGAGCCTGCTCGATTACGGCTTTGCAAACTTCACACTGATAGAGGTATTCCCAAAAGATGTATTGCTGCCTATCCCGGTAAAGCTGGGTGTGTATCCTGAAGTCCAGCCACTGATAGCGGGAGACAACAAGCTGATCGTGGACAAGGGCATCGAGAAAAGCCTTGAGCAGAAGATCGAGCTGGTCGAATCGGTTGAGGCCCCTGTGGCCGCAAATCAGCAGCTCGGACAGCTTATAGTCTGCGCGGGCGACAATGAGATCGCAAGGATCCCGATCGTGGCGTCAAACGACGTAGAGCGCATAAGCTTCGGCGGAATGTATGCAAAACTTTTCAAACGACTTACCATGTCGCGATGATCTGCCAGGGACCTCAAAATTTATGTTCTCCCTTGAAATTGAAAGCATTTTGAAATAAAATGGTTTAAATCAAAGGCTTAGTAAATTCATGGGAGGACATTTATGCTTCGTGTAGACACAGGTAATATATTCCCCTTTGTGGAAAAGTCCGCTTACCAGGAAATGGCGTCGGAAATAGAAAAGGCGCATCGGACTCTTGAAGCCGGAACCGGCGCCGGTTCGGATTTCCTGGGATGGGTAAGACTGCCCGGGGAGTACGACCGTGAGGAATTTGCCCGCATAAAGAAGGCCGCGGAAAAGATCAAATCCGATTCCCAGGTCCTGGTCGTCATAGGTATCGGCGGATCCTATCTCGGAGCCAGGGCTGCCATCGAATTCCTGCGCTCTCCGAACTACAACCTCATCCGCAAGGATACACCCGACATCTTCTTCGCGGGAAACAACCTGAGTGCTTCGGCGATCGGCGAGATAATCGAACTGATCGGCGACCGCGATTTTTCAATAAATGTGATCTCCAAGTCGGGCACGACGACCGAGCCCGCCATCGCATTTAGGATTTTCAAGAAGCTTATCGAGGAAAAATACGGTGTCGAAGAGGCAAGAAAGCGCATCTATGCGACGACCGACAAAGCCAGGGGCGCGCTCAAAGGCCTTGCCGATGCCGAAGGATATGAGTCTTTCGTTATTCCGGACGACATCGGCGGCCGCTACTCGGTGCTTACAGCCGTAGGCCTCCTTCCCATGGCCGTTGCCGGGATCGACATCGATGCAGTCATGTCGGGAGCCCGCGCCGCCATGGAGCGCTTTGCCGAGAAGTCCCTCGACAACCCCGTCTGGCAGTACGTTGCCGCCCGTAATTTGCTGTATCGCAGCGGGAAGACCATTGAGGTGCTTGCCGCATACGAGCCATCCTTCCGCTTCATGGCCGAATGGTGGAAGCAGCTTTACGGCGAGAGCGAAGGCAAGGACGGCAAGGGGATCTATCCCGCATCAGTCGACTTCACTGCCGACCTCCACTCGATGGGCCAATACATCCAGGAGGGCATGCGCAACCTGTTTGAGACTGTGGTCCACATAGAAAATGCTCCGGGCAACGTCGTTATCGAAGCGGACGAGCAGAACATCGACGGTCTCAACTTCCTTGCAGGGAAGGACCTACACTTCGTAAACGAACAGGCCTTCCGCGGTACGCTCCTTGCCCATGTGGACGGCGGAGTCCCAAACATAGTAGTGAATCTCGATGCGGTCAATGGGGAAAACTTCGGATGGCTTGTCTACTTCTTCGAGCTCGCGTGCGGCATTTCGGGGTATGTACTCGGCGTGAATCCCTTCAACCAGCCGGGCGTTGAAGCTTATAAGAAAAACATGTTTGCCCTGCTGGGCAAACCCGGATACGAAGAGCAGCGCAAAGTTCTTATGGAGCGCCTCGACCGGAAATAAGCCTAATCGTAAATCAAAATCAATAAGCGGCGAATGGAGCACAGCTTCCTTTCGCCGCTTTTCGTTGTGAAGATTATATATAAAAACGCAGCACTGCAAACCGCAAGCTGCCACTAAATGAACCTCCTGATGTCCTCCGTGGCATCCTCGACCGCGGCGCTTATCGTAACGGTAAAATTGATACCGTTCTCTTCGCCGAATTTCTCAAGCCACAAAAGGAACTTGCCAGCCTTATCCATGTCGTTTTCACCGCTGGCTTTCATTAAGTTGTCTATGAACACATGAGTTATGTCATAGTTGCTGGCATAAAGCCCGCTTATGAATCCCTCCAGCATCTCAAAACTGTAGATGTTGTACTGGGATATGTCGATCAGGCGGGCCTTGTAGTTGATGTCGTACGTCATCTTGTTGCCGCGCTCGATGCATACGACACTGCCCTTTTCGGTTTCAATGGCGGAGTTGACGAGCTCGATCATATTCTTGGTCTTCCCGGAGCCTTTCAACCCCATAACTACCTTAACCATAGCAATTACCCCCTTATATTATGGCTGCCATATATATAGCTGCGACATATTTTGATCATCAACCTTGTCCGAATATCTTTTCTTAACCTTATAGTACCACAGTTTTTATAACTGTTCAACCAAATAGGGGCCACTGAATAAAAATTTTCTATTAATAATTATTTACAGAATTTTGGCATGAATACTAAATAGTGTGTCAAAAATTCATTTGTCATAAGTTTGGATCTTTATAGAATGAAATCCGCTTTTCGCGCATATAACTGTTTCAGACAAGTCTTGCGTGGGGGTGGATCATGAATCAGGCAGCTGAAAGGATTAAAATGTTATTGGGCAATGATCCGAAAAGGTCCGAATACATCTTTAAGGGCATTACAATAGTCGCAATTGCGGCTTCGCTTACTCTGATCCTGATCATGCTGATCGCAAATCCGTCCGGGAGGGCAGGAACGCCGCCGGTAGAGCCGGATTTTTCGACCGCCATTGACAGGAAAATCATCAGCCATGCTGAAAGGGAGCCGGGAAATCACTCTTCCATGCAGCCTGCTGATCAGACCGCCAATGCCGATGAAGACGCGGACAACAGCGACACGGCAGGAGAAGCCGGACATGAAGAAACATCACACGGAGAAAGCGGTGAGCATGATTTGCTTACACTGTCCCTGACCGATGCGGAGGCCTCGGACTTATTGGCATTTGCATTTTCACGACGCTTCCCCATAACCGACGTCAAAGTATCCTTCCACGCTCCCAATACCGTCAAGGTCAAGGGAAACATGGAAAAAGAGAAGCTTGGAGAAATGTTCTCGGAACAGGATCTTCCCCTGTTGAGGGCGGCATTGATACTTGCTCCGGATGTGCTGGAAGGCGAACTTGTCTTCAGCCTTTCACTGGGTAACGGTACTCTTACCGCCACACCTGAGCGCATATCGATAAACCGGATGAACCTGACCCGTTTTGTCCCGCCCGAAGCCGTGGAATCCGCAAATGAAGCTTTAAGGTCTCTGATACCGGAGCAAACGTCACTTCGCTCTCTCACCATAGATGACGGATCGATCTCGTTCACTCTCCAGAGACAATAAACATCATATGTATTTCAGAGACATTATAGAAAAGCCTGTGATTTTCACCGGAAAGTCACAGGCCTTTTATATATAAGATCCTTATTCAGATCCTGCGTTCGCAAGGAGTCTCGCCGAAATCTCCTCATCCGCCGGGCAAAATTCGAACAGGGGGATCTCATCCACAGTTATCCAGCGGATCTCCTGGTGCTCCAGCTTTTGTGGTACTCCGTCGATGATTTCGGCGTTGAACAGGGTCAGATGGACGGTGATGTCCGGATACTCGTGGACCGTTTCCATGAACACATCCCGCACCCTGATCTCAACCCCCAGCTCTTCCCTGCACTCCCTGACAAGGGCCTGCTCTTTCGTCTCGCCGGGCTCCACCTTGCCTCCGACGAACTCCCAGAGAAGAGGCCTGGCCTTGTTCGCCTGCCGCCGGCATATCAGGAATTTATCCTTGTCCCAAATCAGGGCAGCCACAACTTCAGTCAATCATATCACCAGCCTGATGGTTTACTTCCGGTACTTCTCAAAGCCCATAAAAGACGTGTCTCGGATCATGTCCAAGACACGTCTTATTATACATGATAAGTTATGCCTTATTTATTGCCGATCAATACATTCCTTCCATGCCTGCGCCTGCGGCGGGTGCAGCCGGCTGGGGCTCCTTCTTGTCGGTGACAAGAGACTCTGTCGTCAGGACCATGGACGCGATCGACGCGGCATTCTGGAGTGCCGAGCGGGTCACCTTGGTAGGATCTACGATGCCGGCATCGATCATCTTTACATATTTCTCGTTGAGCGCGTCAAATCCTATGCCGGGCTCGGAAGCCTTTACCTTCTCGAACACGACGGATCCGTCATAACCGGCATTGATGGCGATCTGGCGAACAGGCTCCTGCAGAGCACGGGCTACTATCTTGACACCCGTTCTCTCATCGCCCTCAGTCTGATCGAGCAGGGCTTCTACCGCCGGAATAGCATTTACATAAGCGGTTCCGCCGCCGGGGACGATCCCCTCTTCAACGGCTGCACGTGTAGCGTTGAGGGCATCCTCGATGCGGAGCTTCTTCTCCTTCATTTCTACTTCGGTAGCCGCACCGACCTTGATCACCGCTACGCCGCCGGAAAGCTTGGCAAGGCGCTCCTGGAGCTTCTCGCGGTCGAAATCGGAAGTAGTGACTTCGATAGCGGCCTTGATCTGGTTGATGCGTCCCTTGATCTCCTCGGGATCTCCGGCGCCGTCGATAATGATGGTGTTTTCCTTCTGGACCTTGACCT
>JAAYMG010000194.1 GCA_012521525.1 Clostridiales bacterium
CGAGGCTTCGTCCGAGGCCGGGAGGATATACGAGAGCCTGAAAGCCCAGGGCGATTTGGAAGCCGCAGATATCGTCAGCCGTGGAAAGGAACAGGCGAAGCTTCACATAGAGCGTACGGAAAGCGCAGCTGCCAGAGAAGCAGGCACGATGCTTCTCCAGACAAAACAGAAGATGATAGACCGCGCTTTTCAACGGGCAAAGGAAATATTGAACGAACTGCCCGACGACGATTACGCGGATCTGCTGGCCTCTCTTGCTTCTCAGGCGATTATGACCGGGGAAGAACAGCTGATCCTCGGCAAGACCGACCTGGCGCGCCGGTCTGAACTGATAAAGGCCAGGATAAACAGACTTGCATCCGACAAGGGGTTGCCTGCGGGTATTACCGTGATCCCGGAAGCGGGCAACTTTGAGGGCGGAGTGATCGTCAGAAAGGGCAATGTGGATACAAACTGCACCTTTGATACGATAATACGCACTCTTCGTGACACCATGACCGGTGAAGTGGCTTCGGTCCTCTTCGGGCAGGAGAGTGAAAATGAAACGACTTAAAGAGAACGACTATCTGTACTCCTCTGCCCGTATCAGGGTATTGGAACGTACACTGCTCAACCAGGATATGATTGAGCGCATGTTGGAATCAAAAAACGTTTCGGAAGCGGCCAAGGTACTTGTAGAGTGCGGATATGAGGACCTTCCTTCCATCACTCGGGAAAACCTCGAAACTTTGCTGAGTAATGAGCGCTCACGGGTATATTCCCTGCTTTCGTCCTTTGTTCCCCACCGCGAAATACTGGACGTATTCAGAATAAAGTATGACTATCATAACCTCAAATCCATTGTCAAAGCCGAATCCCGCAATATCGACGCCGAAAGGCTTCTGATCGGCGACGGGCGCTATGACGGAGCTGCCCTTATCAATGCAGTCCGTAAAGCAGACTACTCAAAACTCCCGACGGCCATGCAGCAAGCCATCGAATCGGCAAAGGATCTGCTCTCCCGCACTCACGACCCTCAATTATCCGATATCGTGTTTGACCAGGCATGCTTCAGCGAGATGCTGTCACTGGCGAACAAGTTGGGTTCCGATTTTCTCAAGGGGTATGTGCGGCTTCTCGTTGATGTCACAAATATCAGGATCGTTGTCCGTTCGAAACGGACCAAAAAGGAGTTCGACTTCTTACGCAGATCATTGCTTGAGGGCGGGAATTTCGACAGGGAGAAGCTGCTTGCCGCATCATCCGGTGGTTCTTTGAGAAGCGTCTTCGCAGGCAGTGCCCTGGAACACGCCGCAACCGTTGCCGACGACATGATCTCATCGATCGAAAATGCCTCCGAATATGAGGGTGCATCGGACAGGTCAGGGCCGGACGCCGGGAAATCGGCACTGTCCAGACTCGAGCTTGAGTTGGACGATGCAGTTGAAAAGTATCTTGGCAGCGCAAAGCGGGTCCCGTTCGGCGAGGCACCGGTGATCGCATTTCTAGCCGCAAAGGAAAGGGATTACACGACGATTCGTGCCATTCTCTCCGGCCTGATTGCCGGGGTCAATCCTGACGCGATACGTCAGAGGCTGTCACCCGCTGCGGTCAAAGCCTGAAAGGAGCATAAGGATGTACAAGATTGCCGTAATCGGCGACCGCGACTCCATTCTCGGCTTTATGGCATTGGGACTGGAAGCGGTGGTCGTCGAAACCGCGGAGCAGGCCAAAAGTACACTTAAGAAGATGGAAGACTACGGTATCATATATATCACCGAGCAGCTTGCCGTGCAGCTGCGTGATGAGATCGCGCGTTACAGCGACCGGACCTATCCCGCGATCATCCCCATCCCCGGCAAGACCGGTTCCCTAAACTTCGGGATGGATGCGCTCAACAAGGCTGTGGAACGCGCGGTAGGAACAAACATACTCACTTGAGTCCCGCAAATACAGGAAAGGTTGTATGTTGCATATGAGCATCGGAAAAATTGTAAAGGTTTCCGGGCCACTGGTTGTGGCTTCCGGCATGCAGGAAGCCAATATGTATGACGTGGTACGCGTCGGCAGCCAGCGCCTGATCGGCGAAATAATTGAGATGCGCGGCGATCGCGCGTCGATCCAGGTCTATGAGGAGACGACAGGACTGGGTCCCGGGGACATCGTTGAAACGACTAACGCGCCCCTTTCTGTTGAGCTTGGGCCCGGCTTGCTGAAGACCATCTACGACGGTATTCAACGCCCCCTTGAAAAAATCAGGGAAATAAGCGGTTCCACGATAACCCGCGGCGTAGAGATACCGCCGATCCCGCATGACAAGTTATGGCACTTCGAGCCGAGAGTAAAGCAGGGCGACAAGGTCGGCGAAGGGCATATAATCGGGATCGTACAGGAGACTCCCGTCATAGAGCATAGGATCATGGTCCCGAGAGGCATATCGGGTACAGTCGAATATATTGCCGAAGGAGAGTACACGGTCGACGACGTTGTATGCAAGGTCAGGACCGAAAGCGGTGAACTCCGCGAGCTTACCATGCTGCAGCGCTGGCCGGTGCGTACGGGCCGTCCGTACGTTGAAAAGATGCCGCCCGATATCCCGATGATGACGGGACAACGTATAATCGACACGCTGTTCCCGCTTGCAAAGGGTGGTACCGCTGCTGTCCCGGGCCCCTTCGGTTCCGGAAAGACCGTCATCCAGCACCAGCTCGCTAAGTGGTCCGATGTGGACATAGTGGTATACATCGGCTGCGGCGAGCGCGGAAACGAGATGACCGACGTCCTTCGCGAATTCCCCGAACTGATAGATCCGCGTACGGGCGAAACCCTTATGAACCGTACCGTATTGATAGCAAACACATCCGACATGCCCGTCGCCGCCAGAGAGGCATCCATCTACACGGGCATCACAATCGCAGAATATTACAGGGACATGGGTTACGACGTGGCAGTTATAGCAGACTCAACGTCCCGCTGGGCGGAAGCGCTCCGCGAAATGTCAGGTCGTCTCGAGGAGATGCCCGGTGACGAGGGCTACCCAGCCTACCTGGGTTCAAGGCTTGCGCAGTTCTATGAGCGCGCAGGACGCGTCGTCTGTCTGGGCGGAGACCGCCAGGGCTCGCTTACGGCTATTGGAGCCGTTTCCCCTCCGGGCG
>JAAYMG010000018.1 GCA_012521525.1 Clostridiales bacterium
CACGAGTTACGTATCCGGCCTCGCCTGTCATTTCGTCAACGATCAGCGTAAGTATCGGGAAATCCTTGTCCTTCTGTATGGCGGGCAATATGGCCTTTGCAACTATCTCTGGCATGCAGCCCATGGGGAAGATCTGGATCGCTCCGTCCATCCCTTCACGCCAGGCCTTTACCGCTTCACCGACGCATTCACGTCCGTGCCCTCCTATATAATGGGGCAGGTATTCCCGTGAGTTTATGCGCAAGTCGAGTGAGTTCAGCTTTAGCGGCTTCATTATCATATCCCGCAGCCACCAGCTCGGCGTCATATGCCTTTTAACGCATACTCCATAGTCCATGAGCATGTCCTCGATAAAGAGGTTCGAGAACGGCTCTATGACCGTATATATCTCCCCGATGACAGCTATCTTTATAGGATCCCTGTCAGGGTCTGTCGGGATATTTTCGAGCTTCTTCATTGCTTCCTTCAGTATTTTGATCATTTCACCGGAGCCGTGGCATCCTCTTGCATCACTCAGCGCCCGGTGCAATATCCGCTTGCAGTCCCCTCTGTTTATCTCATATCCGGCAAGAAAATGGGCCCTTGCCTCGAGTTTGTCCAACATCGACATTATTTTGACTGCCCGAAGCACTGCCGATGCCTTGCGGGTTTTGTTCAGCCTGCTGTTCTTTCCGATCTTCGCTACCCTGCTCAGAAATTCCTTCTTACTTATTTCGGGTGACAAGTCCAGCACTACGAAATCCAGGTCGTGCCCCATCTGCCCAAGCATCTTCATGTGGAGCTCGCAGTACTCGCCGAAGCGGCAAGGCCCGCAGCTTCCAGTAATAAGTACGGTATCTGCGCCCTTTTCGATGCTCTGGATGAAGTTCCCCATCAACAGCTTGAACGGCAGGCAAATCTCTTCAGGTGAATAAAGCGAACCCAGCTGCAGGGACGCTCTCGTATTCGGCTGCGGCAGCACATATGATATGCCGAGATCGTCAAAAAGGGCTTTAACTGCAAGATAGACGTTTCCCATATGCGGGATTGTCACTACCAATTGCCTTTCTCCTTCCCAACAGGTCAATAAATGCCTCGATGCGCGTATCGACTCCGGCCTCTCCGGTGTGTTCATCGACTTTCAGTATGAGCAGGGGCATGCCATCCGTTTCGCAGCGTATCAGCTCAATTACGACAGAGTCGATGCCGCATGCGAATGATGATATATAGATGATCCCGTCAATAGCCCGGTTTCTGTACAGGTGGCATGCCGCTCCGTAGGAATAACGGGCGAACGTCCAGAAGGGCTTCTTGAAAAGTGAAGCAGCTTCCCTGTTTACGCTCTCTTCGGAGACTGTCTCATCGGTGATGACCTGTACTCCCAGTCGGGCCAGTTTATCGGCGGTATTCATATTCAGAAATGCGTCCTTTACATTGTAGGGATGTCCAAGCAGCGCTATCCTTATCTTTTCCCTTCCGCTTTGTCCTAAGACAGGCGATTGAACAGGATGGGTACCACTCTCCGCATCGCTTGCGTCTTTTTCCTTTTGTCCTTGTAATTTGCTGCTTTGCAAAAACTGCTTTTCGTGTGTTTTGCCTCTTCCGTTTCTGATCTTCGTTATGTTTGGATGGCTTTCGCTCTCAGACCCATCCCCCAATGAGCATTCATACGGATATAGCTTCGCGTAACCTTTGGCTTCGCTGTTGTGCCGTTCCAATGCCCTTGACAGAGCCGACTGTCCGTCTTTGCACCTTCGGCCTGTTTGCCTTGCAACGGCCTTTGCCCATGACCTCAGTCCTTTATCATCGCTCCAGTCTATGGGACTTCCTATCAGCGGCGGCAGGTCAGGTATGCTGAATTGAACCATCTCGGTCAGTCCGCAAAACTTTGGACATATGGATTCATTCTTTCTCAGGCGCATTATCCTGGGGATGAAAATCATGTCGCAGTTTCCGTGTTCCGCAAGCCATCTGACATGACCGTGAAAAACCTTGACCGGCAGGCAGGCTTCATCGACACAGCAGTTGACGCCCAAATCGAGTATGGTCCTGTTTGTTTTCGGCGACACGACTATTTCCTGCCCCAGCTCAAGAAAAAAAGTCTCTATCAAGACTTTAAAATCCGGGTATAGCAAACCGTTCGGGATCCCTATCCTCATATACACCTCATCCTGACACGATAAACCTGCTCCCATTTCCATGCCTGCGAATATCAGCCGTAATGCCGATAATCGGATGTTTGACATGGGACACCAAATTATTATCCCATCGTTTCCATTTTTTATACACTTCAGCATCCTTCTGTGTTTATGCTTGCAATCTTTATAAATAATATATATAATTGTTCATCATAAATATTATAGCTGCTATAACTCATCATCGTGCTGTTTGTGCATATTATAAGGGGTGTGTTAAATGGACCTGCATTACCTGAAGATCTTCAATGCGGTCGCCCGTCACGAGAGTTTCACATTGGCTTCAAAGGAACTTAAGATCAGCCAGCCCGCACTCTCCATACAGATAAAGCGATTTGAGGACGAGCTTGGCCTCAAGCTTTTCAATCGCATCGGGAATCGCATCAAGCTGAATGAAAACGGCCAGACTTTGTTCAAGTACTCCCAGGCCATATTTGATATAGTTTCCGAAGCTGAACATATGCTTCAAAACAAGCTTGAACATATAACCGGAACAGTCAATGTAGGAGCCAGCAACACGCCGGGAACATATATCCTCCCGATAGTGATCGCGGAATATAGAAAAAGGTATCCCGATGTGAGCATAAACCTGCACGTCGGAAATACATCCGAGATAGCGCAGCTCGTAAACAACGGATCGTTGGATTTCGCGATCAACGGCGGTAAAAACGTTTACCACAAAGACGTCGTCGTCGAAGAAATGATGCAGGATGATCTGGTCCTGATAGCATCACCCGACACCATTTATGCAACGCTAGACAAGGTCGACGATGAGATGCTGGAAGAGATGGAATTTGTGGTCCATCAGCCCGATTCACAGCTCTATGCATATTACAAAAGCTTTATCGAATCAAGGAACATTCCCGAAAAAGTGAGCATATCGCTTGGGAGCATCGATGCCATAAAGCACGCGATATTTGCAAAGATCGGAGTATCACTGGTCCCATATACTTCCGTTGCGGTAGAACTCAAATCAGGATTGCTGAAAAGCATCCCAATACCCGGAGATGTTCCTAAATATCCATACAGCCTCATTTATCATTGCAATAAATACATTTCCCCGCCGGCGGTAAAGTTCATCGACCTCTTGCGCGAATACTTCACTGAAACTGCATACAGCAAGGAGACTCTGTAAAATGACGGTGACTGAAAGATTTCTGAGATATGTATCTTTCCCGACGCAGTCCGACGAGACGAAAAACGATGTCCCCAGCACTCCGGGACAAAAGGTGCTGGGAGAGCAGCTCGTCAAAGAACTGCGCGAGCTTGGTATCGAAGCTTTTATGGATGGATTCGGCTATGTCTACGGTACACTTCCCGCAACACCAGGATATGAGAATGAGCCCGTTATCGGCCTTATCGCGCATATGGACACATCTGACGCGGCAAGCGGAGAAAATATCAAAGCCCGGATCGTTGAAAATTATGACGGCGGCGACATAGTTCTCAACAATGATTCCCTTATAATCATGAGTCCGGCAGAGTATCCGTATCTTAAGGACTGTATAGGTATGGACCTTGTCGTTACGGACGGGATGACCCTCCTCGGCGCCGACAACAAAGCCGGGATCGCTGAGATCGTCTCGCTCGTGCAAAGACTCATCCAAAATCCGGACATTCCCCACGGTGTAATAAAGGTGGGCTTTACACCTGACGAAGAGATCGGAAGGGGCGCAGACCACTTCGACGTAGCCGGGTTCGGTGCGGATTTCGCCTACACCGTTGACGGCGGGCCGGTCGGAGAGATAGAGTTCGAAAACTTCAATGCGGCCTCGGCGATAGTTGTGATCAACGGGATAAGCATCCACCCCGGAACGGCGAAGGATAAAATGAAAAATGCCTGCCATCTTGCGGGCGAGTGGATGTCCATGATGCCGCAGGCGGAAACCCCGGAACACACCGAAGGGTATGAAGGCTTTTATCATCTCTCACAGATGGAAGGCCGTGAAGAGAAAGCCGTTTTGAAGTACATCATCCGGGATCACAGTATGGAGAAATTCAACCAGCGCAAGGAGTATATGAAACGTGTCGCCGACTACCTCAACGAAAAATACGGCGACGGGACGATCGAACTGACCATAAGGGACTCGTATTACAACATGCGCGAGAAGATCGAGCCGGTCATGCACATAATCGACCGGGCGATCGATGCGATGAAGAGTGAGGGGGTAGAGCCCAGGATCGTCCCCATACGCGGAGGAACAGACGGCGCAAGGCTGTCCTACGAGGGGCTGCCGTGCCCGAACCTCTCGACAGGCGGATACAATTACCACAGCCGCTTCGAATTCATACCGGTGCAGGCCATGGAGAAGATGGTGGATGTCCTCACTGCACTGGTCAGGGCAAAGCAATAAGGAAAACCCGGTACCAAACGGGAGCTGCTCGCATTGACTTAGTTCATAGCGATCCGGCTCCCTTTTATTACTCATGTTGACGTATCATTTTAAAATTCATATTGACGCATCATTCAAAAGTCAAGAGACCTAAATAACCGGGCAGTAAAAACGCATATAGTACCGGTTACTATTCTTAGGTTCGAATAAGCAACATTTGCATAGTACCAGTTTATAATCATAAGACGTCCAAATAAGCAATATTTGCATAGTATCAGGAAAAATCAGCAAGCTTAGCCCTTTTGAAACGGCAGCATATTGACTAGTATTGAAAGCAGCGGTATTTTAAGTTGAGACCGACCGCTTTGATAAGTCAACAATCGAATTACATAATGCCAGGACAACAATAAAACTGCATAAACAACGAGGGGGATATGAATGATAGTCAAAAAGGACTGCAAATATGCTCTCATAGTGCCTACCAGTATGGGGATCAGGCTCACACCCGTCAACAGGCAGCCTGTCCACACTTCGAAACTGTTTGAAATGCACGCCACAAGTGCAGAGACAAACGTATTGAATGTCTCGGCTTCTCTGGGTCTTCCGGTAAAAGCCCTTACTGCCTTCGTAAAGGACAGTCCGATCGCCAGCTTCATAAAAAGCGAACTGAGGGCAAGAAACATCGACTATGAGGCAATGGAAGTCATCCAGGACGGCCCATGGGGAGCACGCCACCAGATCAACATCGCCGACAGCGGGTTTGGCCCGCGGGGGCCCCGCGTGTACAACGACCGGGCAGGCGAAGCGGGAAGGCTGCTCGATATATCCGCTTTCGACGTTGAGCGCATATTTGGGGCAGACGGGTGCGGCATCCTGCATATTTCCGGGCTGGTCGGAGCCCTCTCTACCCAAACTTCGAATTTCTGTCTTGAGCTTGCCCGTGCGGCAAAGAAACACGGGACACTGATTTCATTCGACCTCAACTACAGGGCGTCATTCTGGAAGGGCAGAGAGGAAGAGCTATCGCACATATTCTCAGAAATCGCGTCCATCTCGGACATCCTGATCGGAAACGAAGAGGACTTCCAGCTTGCCCTGGGCATCAACGGTCCCGAAGCAGGCGGAAAGTCCATTGCCGAAAATATTGAAGCGTTCAAAGGGCTCATCGAAAATGTCAAAGCCAGGTATCCGAACGCTAAGGTCTTTGCAACAACGCTGCGCGAAGTCGTCAGCGCGAACAGGCACCTTTGGGGCGCAATATTGAACTGCGGGAACGAATGGTTCGTCGAAGAGCCGCGCGAAATCGAAGTCCTTGACCGGATCGGCGGCGGAGACGCCTTTGTTGGCGGGTTGCTTTACGGCATACTGAAAGGATGGTCCCCTGAAAAGTGGATCCAATTCGGATGGGCGACCGGCGCACTTGCCGTTACGATGCTCACCGACTATGCGAGCCCTGCCGATGAAAGTCAGGTGTGGAGCATTTACAAGGGCAACGCCCGCGTCGTAAGGTGAAAATCGCAAAATTATCGGATAATTGTCTTGATCCGGTGAGATAAAGCACAACTTACATAGCTCAGGTATATCAGATGTTGATGAGTATTGGGGTTCAGAAAATGAACCTCAATACTTTTATGCCGTATTGACAAAAAAGAGCATAACGTCAGGACACGCTAAATGTAAGGTGACCGGGCAAACACTTAAGGAGGGCCGCGTTATGCTGTTCTTTAATTAGAAATCCTGTTTTTTGACGTTATTTCAGAAAATCAAACACCGGAGTATGCCGAAAAGCCGCCGTCAACCGGAATGACAACGCCAGTGACAAAACCCGAAGCTTCATCGCTTACAAGGTACAAAAGCGTACCTATCAGATCTTCGCTTCTGCCTAACCTTCCCATGGGTGTGGCGGCCAGGATCTTATTTGTCCTCTCGGTTGGCGTGCCGTCCTCATTGAACAGCAATGCCCTGTTCTGCTTCGTCGCGAAGAATCCCGGCGCAAGCGCATTGACGCGTATATTTGCTTTTGAGAAATGCACTGCAAGCCATTGCGTAAAGTTTGATACTGCGGCTTTCGCCCCCGAATAGGCCGGTATCTTCGTAAGCGGTGTAAACGCGTTCATGGAAGATATGTTTATGATCACGCCGCCACGCTCGACCATATACTTTCCGAAGCTTTGTACGGGTATCAGCGTCCCTAAAAAGTTAAGATCAAAGACAAACTCCACCCCGGATTTGTCAAGGTCAAAAAAGCTCTTCACATCCGCGTCGATGTCTCCCGGCTCATAATACTCCTTGTCGGTCGTCGCTCCAGGATCGTTCCCTCCGGCCCCGTTTATGAGGATATCGCACCCGCCGAAATCGGAGATGACCTCACGGCTCACTTTGTCGACTTGGTCCCTGTCAAGTACATTGACCTTATATGCCTTTGCTTTTCCTCCCGATGCGACGATTTCATCGGCATGTTTCCGCGCAGCTTCAAGGTTCATATCCAGCAAAGCGACGCTCGCTCCGCATGCTGCAAGCGCTTTTGAAAACTCGCTGCAAAGCACTCCTCCGGCACCTGTAACAACTGCGGTCCTGCCTGCCAGATCGATTTGAAAGGGCAGCTTCATTGCATACTCTCCTCGGATCCTAAATTAATCGCATTAAAGGGTCGATTAAAATAAAATATTTTTATGTAAACTTTATGCTGACTTTCTCTGCTCTTATTTGAGTGTTTGTCCCGATCCCAGATTATTGACTATTATCAAAATCAAAATTTTGATTCAGAGCCAAAAAACCTTACTGCATTGTTACAACATATGTCGCTTACCATTTCGCCCAACACTTCAAAATCCGCAGGATATTCGCCGCTCCCAACATGGTCCCCCAAAAAGCTGCAGAGTATCCTCCTGAAGTATTCATGGCGAACGAATGCCGTAAAGCTGCGGGAATCCGTGACCATGCCCACAAACGACCGCAGCAGTCCGGCATGGGCCGACTCGGTTAACTGAGCTTTGATCCCGGAAGCAGTGTCATTAAACCACCAGGCGCTTCCGACCTGCACTTTGCCGGGGCATTCGCCGTCGCAGAAACTCACTGCAATACCTGTCATAACAGGCAGATCCACAGGATTCAAACCGTAAAGGACAGTTCTCGGCAGACTGTCAGCCATACATAGGTCATTCAGGAACGCCGCCAGTTTGCGGGGATCGGTCGCCAGGCCAACATTGTCGTAACCGCTGTCCGGTCCCAGTTTCTCAAACATCTTAGTGTTGACGTTACGCATCGCGCCTATATGGAGCTGCATGCACAGCCCCAGTCTTGCATATTCCTTTCCAAGAAAGAGCAGCAGGCTGCTTTCAAAAGCGTCTGCCTCAGCTTCGGATACAGCATCGCCATTCATGGCCTTTTCAAATACCTTCTCCGCGATATCGTCCATATCCGGACTGCCGGTATATGCAAAGCGCGAAAATCCCATATCCGCAGCGACACATCCTGCTTCCCTGAAGCGTTTCAGAGATTTGCCCAGTGCATTTTTCAATGCGTCATATGACCCGATCTCTGTCCGTTCCGTCACACCTAATTTCCGGACCGATTCGATCCATGCATTGTTATCGACACGCAGGAACTTGTCCGGCCTGAAGGTTGGCAGGACCCTGAACGGGAGACCCTTTTCCCTGATTTTAATATGCCATATCAGATCGTCATACGGTTCGTCGGTAGTGCAAACGGTTTTTACTCCCGATCCCTTAAGAATGGAAACCGGTCTCAGGGCTTCGCTCCGGAGCATTTCCCCGCACCTTTCAAACACATCGGCTGCATTTTTGGCTGTTAGCGGCGTATCGATACCGAAGTAGCGTTTCAGCTCCAGGTTTGTCCAGTGGTAAAGAGGGGATCCCGGCAGTCGCTCCACAACTTTGGCCCACATAACGAACTTCTCAAGGTCGCCTGCATCACCGGTAATATAATGTTCGTCTATACCGGCAGCCCTCATTGCGCGCCATTTGTAGTGGTCGGTTTTTAGCCACAGCTCCGTAATCGAACCGTAGTTTCTATTTTCGTAAATCTCCTTGGGAGGTAAATGGCTGTGGAAGTCAAAAATTGGCGCCCGCTCCGCATACTCGTAATACAGATGCTCCGCTGCGTAGTTTGAAAGCATGAATCCCCTTCCCATGAACTCTTTCAAACCGATTCCCCTCTCCCCCGTATTAAACCCCGGCCCGGCTCAGACACCCTGCAATTCAGATCTGTCCTTGCAAATCCGACTGCAGGATCGCATTATCACAAAAATACTTGTCCAAGCCAGGGCAGGGGCTTTGATCATATACTGCTAAAAAATCTCATACCATATTGTCCATCTATCCAGGCCATCTATCCGGATGTTGTCCGCTTACCCGGATATTTAGACTGTCGGTGTCTTATACACTACTTATACATTATAAGTGGTCGAAGCCGTTTCCCCTCCGCGACCGGTCCAGTTTGTATGGAAGAACTCTCCCCGCGGCCTGTCAACACGCTCATAGGTGTGCGCGCCAAAATAGTCGCGCTGTGCCTGCAGCAGGTTCGCGGGAAGATTAGCGCAGCGGTAGCCGTCAAAATAGCTGAGCGCCGATGTCATTGCCGGCACCGGTATACCGTTCAAAACGGCCTCCGAGCAAACCTTCCTCCAACCCTCAAGCGACTCGGTCAGAGCCTCGCGGAAATACGGAGCGAGTATAAGGTTGCTCAGATCGGGATCCTCCCGGAACGCCTTGCTGATCTGGCCCAAAAATACGCTCCTTATGATGCAGCCGCCGCGCCACATAAGAGCTATCTCGCTGTAGTTGAGATCCCAGCCATAGGTCTTTGCAGCGGCTCTCATAAGTGAGAAACCCTGCGCGTAGGAAATGATCTTCGATGCATACAGCGCACGCCTTATCTGCTCTATGAACGCCCTGCGGTCGCCCTCATACTTCCTGACCTTATGCGGCAATACTTCTGACGCATATACTCTCTCGTCCTTAAGGAAGCTAAGGCAACGCGCGAAAACGGCTTCGGTTATGAGTGTCAGAGGGATGCCTTCGTTCAGAGCGGCCTCGGCAGTCCACTTGCCCGTACCCTTCTGGCCGGCCGCGTCCAAAATCCTGTCGACCAGGGGAGTCCCGTCCTCGTCCTTGTAGGCAAGGATATCGGCAGTGATCTCTATCAGATAACTGTCAAGCTCGGACTTGTTCCACTCCGCGAACACTTCATGCATTTCGTCGGCAGTAAGTCCAAGATAATCGCGCATCAGGTGGTACGCTTCAGAAATGAGCTGCATGTCTCCGTATTCTATGCCGTTGTGCACCATCTTCACGAAATGCCCTGCTCCTCCTCTTCCGACCCATTGGCAGCACGGGGTCCCGTCATCGACCTTTGCGGCGATCGCCTGGAGTATAGGCTTGACACGCGGCCATGCTTCCGGTGATCCGCCAGGCATTATACTGGGCCCCAGCAACGCGCCTTCTTCGCCGCCCGAAACACCCGTGCCGATATAGAGCAGGCCCTTGCTCTCAACGTACTCACATCTTCTTGCGGTATCATTGTAGTTTGAGTTTCCGCCGTCTATGATTATGTCTCCGGGCTCAAGAAGCGGGATCAGCTGGTCGATCATATCATCGACCGGTTTGCCCGCCCTGATCATCAGCATCACTATTCGCGGCTTCTCCAGTGCCTGCACCAGTTCCTGAAGCGAATAGGTCCCGATTATATTCCTGCCCGCCGCACGCCCTTCAATGAAGTTCGTGACCCTCTCGGTGTTCCTGTTGAATACGGCTACCCTAAGCCCCTTGCTTTCCATGTTGATAACAAGGTTTTCCCCCATTACCGCAAGGCCTATCAAACCTATATCTGCTTTTTTCATATGGACCTCCATACCTAATGAAGAATAACAGTTATGTATATCATAGTTCGTCCATTTTTTATCATACCACGATGAAGGC
>JAAYMG010000195.1 GCA_012521525.1 Clostridiales bacterium
GCCCTCTCATTCGTTATATGGTTGAAGTCTGAAGAAGGAGAGCCGGTATGATAGAGTCGTTATACTCAAAATATTATAGTGAGCTGCTCAATTATTGTACCTCGCTCTCTCACGATCCTGCCTTATCCGAAGATGTCGTACAGGAGTGTTTCCTGCGTGCGCTGTCAAACCTGGATGTGCTCAATGAACTGAGCGAACCGCAATGCAGAGCATGGCTATACCGTACTGTCAAAAACATCTTCATAGACCATGTCCGTCGCCTGGCAAAGCAGCCGCTGCCCGATGAGGAACACTTCAGCGAAGACGATTATTCAAGGCTCGCGGTCGAGCTGATGTGCTGCCACCTGCCCGAAGACGAGCGGTCACTGTTTTTGCTCAGATACATCGAAGGATATAATTCGACGGAACTTGGGGAGATGTTTGACCTGTCCCCGTCAACGGTAAGAGCAAGATTGGCTTCCGCAAGGTCCAGGCTTCGAAAAATCCTGACTCAAAATGAATAGGAGGAGCCCTATGTCCATGAAGAAACTTGTCGTCAACGCCGCCACCTGTGATGCCAGAAAAGTCAGCGAGGAAACTCTTTCAAACTATGAAAGCATCAGCCTGAACTCGGCTATGCTGCTGACTAATTCGACTTCACGCGTCCTTCTCCACAAATACAATGTCACAATGAACTGTGCAAGGATCGAAGATATCCCTGATGACGCGGATATTATATTCCACAACGGCTCTTATACTCTTTCCGACAAAGACAAAAGCGGAAAACCGGCCATCCTCAGCGTCAATGGTGTCCTCACCGTCGAACCGGGCGCGGAAGAAGCGCTCAAGCGCTTTGTCTCAATAATAGTAAACGGTAAGGTGATCTACCCCAAAAGCCTGGCTTCATATTTGGGAATGATGACTGTCAACGGCAGCTCTGAGCCATATCCTGACGATGCCATCCTGCTGAAGAGTGTATTCGTTGTTGACAAGACTTTCATTCTGAGGAGCAAAGGATCGAAGTACTATGCAAGAAAGTGCGTGGTACTTACCGACGAGTCACTTGATGTCACAGCGCTTGTGAACAAAGGCGTCTCGTTCCTGACCCAAAAAGCGATCGTGGCGGAATCCATACTCGAAGCTTCCCTTCCCCTGTTTGAAGAGGATACGGAGATCATAACCGTTCCGGACGGCTGTGCATTCGTAAATGATGATGCGACCCTCGACAAAGGACTGCTTCGCAAGAACGGCAACAAGATATTCATCTATGGAAACCTCAAGATAGACTCATCGGCCGGTGAACTGCTGGATGATATCGAATACCTCCGCGTCAAGGGAACAGTAACATTGTCAAAGTCCCTGGAAGACCCGTTTTTGGAAAAGGGCTTCGAATATGACAACCTCAAGCTTGTGAGAGGAAAATGCATCGCTGACAAAGTTTTCATAAAGGTCGACAGGCAAATGCTGGAGCAAAACGCCGAGGGAGTATCGGTCGTCGACTGTGTAAATGTGACGATCACAAGTGAAGTGCCCCCGGAACTTATACTTGAAAGGCTCGTGATCGACGACTGCGTCAATGTCGTCTGCTCACCCGAGCAGCGCAGCGCGGTTGAGCAGGTAGCAACAGATGTCGCCAACATAAGCGAGTCCGATAAACCCGGCATGGGAGATATGCTGAAAGGGATCATTCCCGGAGAATCCAAAGACCCCGGCGACACAAAGGTCATAAACGCTGCATATTATGTACTGTAATTCGGCGCAGTGCCAATCGTATATTTTACGGCGCTGAATATTCAGTCCGGCAGGCGGCAATAGCCGCTTGCCGGATTTTTTTGAGAAAAAACAGAATACCGTATTGACATATGTGTGTATATTGATAAGTATTTGCATTATTACCTTCTTTACCATAATTGCGATGAGCATTATGATCCCCTGCGCGGTAAAGTGGGGGCCGGAAAAGGCAAGATATACATTTTTCCTGCTTGTTGCTCTTATCTTCGCACTCCCCATGGTTCTGAAAAACCTTCTCCCCGATCTCGCAACGAAACTTGCAAATGTTATCGAAGCAGGCGATAATATAAAGCAGATCAGTTTCCTCCTGTTTATTATAGCTGTTGGAGTATATATAATCAGTTATTTTATAAGCTGCAGTATATATGCGAATAAAGGGTTCTGACAGCAAACTGTTTTCCCCTTTCCGCATGGTTGCCCTGTGATAACTCTCCCTATGATTAAGTTCAATTAATCCTTCACAGGTCATAAGCTAAGTAAAAAAAGTACCTGCAAATCCAAGCGGATATGCTTGCGTTTACCGGTACTTTTTTGGTTTACCCAATCTTAATGCCATTAACTGTGCCTTTATTGCGATATTACTTTTCCATATACTTTCCAAATATCTTCTCAAGTCTCCTGCACCAAATCGCCATGATCAGCGCGGGCATAGTTATGCCCAAAACATTAAGCAGTATAGAGGCAATTGTGCGCATCTGTTTTACAGGAGAGGTACAAACGCATAAAAAGAAATTAATGTGAGTCAAAGGTAATCGGACAATGACGGATCGTTGTTTTGCCTGTTGAATATTGCATAAAATTCTAGTAATATATATGAGAATATTTATGATGAAAAAGTATATTTTGAAAATGCTTCAAAATCAGGAAACGCTTTAACATAAAATGTCTTGATGCAAAAGTATATCTTCTGAATAGTAAAAACGGAAAATAATGTAACGCGAGAGATTGCGACGACATATGAAAAGAGAATATTTTTACGTAAGAGACCACTATACGTAAAAGAGTTATTAATCCAAGTGAATTCCTTGACGTAAAGAATTTTTTGACGAACAAGATCATTTTCACGAAAGGTTTGAAACATTTATGATCGGCCATACCGAGTTGATCGGGTTACTGGAAAGCTCCCCGGTAATAGCAGCGATAAAAAACGACCAGGGACTTGAAAGGTGCCTGTCATGCGGCTGCAAGGTCGTATTTGTCCTTTACGGAAGCATAAATTCTATCGCAGATATCGTTCATCAGCTGAAGGAAGCCGGCAAGGTCGTATTCGTCCACATAGACTTGATTGACGGCTTGTCGGCCCGCGAAGCCGCGGTAGATTTCCTGGTGAAGAACACCCGCATCGACGGCATCATTTCGACAAAACCCGCCTTGATCAAGTACGCAAGATCTCTTAATTATCTTGCTATCCAGCGGTTCTTTGTCCTCGATTCCCTGGCACTTGAAAACATTCGGAAAGCCGACCTCAACGACAGCGCCGATCTGATCGAAATAC
>JAAYMG010000196.1 GCA_012521525.1 Clostridiales bacterium
AAAGCCCTCGCCGTTGCGGCACCTATGCCCCGCGATGCGCCGGTGATCAGCACCGTTCTTTTATTTGCATCCCGACTCATTTCGATCCCACTCCAAAAAAATACTGCTTTTCTATTAAAGCATAACTTGCCTGAATTGTAAACCGATATAAATCAGCGTCTTTTATCGGTCAAAGGTTTTCTTGAAACCGTTATCGATACTGTGCTATAATCAAAATCGTGCGGATATGGACCTCCTTGCTTGCAAATCGTGATTGTGAGGAAGACATGAAGATACTCTACAACCCTGTTGCCTCCGAAATAATCGATATACAACTGATCTCGGATGCATCCGACACCCTCAGCGGTATCAGCCGGGATTTTGAAATTTTGCTCGTCATTTCCGGTTCGGTCTCTGTGACATGTGATGATACGATGCGGAACCTTTCCGCCAACCAGGTCCTCGCAATCAACCCCGGCCGAAGCAGGCAATACAGGATCGCTTCGAAGGAGACACTTGCGGCTATTTTTACCGTCTCCAAGTTTAAGCTGTGGAAACTCGCACCGGGTATATCATTGTCATTCTGCTGCGATTCACAAAAAGAACCGGTCAGGTCATATGACAGCCTGCTTCATCTGCTCAAAAAAGCCATATACTACCATTTGCATGACGACTTACTGAGCAACCTGAGAAAAATCAGCTGCTTCTATGACATACTGCATGAACTGGTCGGATCTTTTTCCAGCTGGCAAGTCACGTCGGATGATCGCGAAAAAACGAGGCGTGACTATCGCAAGCTGGAAGTCCTGAACTATATCCACGCAAACTACTACAAGCAAATAGGTTTGGATGAGCTGGCAGCACACCTGAATCTGTCATCGTCATACCTTTCAAAGTTTATAAAGCACAGCTTTGGCACCGGCTTCAGCCAACTGGCAAACGAGATACGTTTGCAGTATGCGGCGGATGATCTGATAAATACAGATATGTCCATCTCGCGGGTCGCGCTTGAAAACGGCTTTGCCAGCTTTTCCAGTTTCAACAGGGTCTTCAAGAGCGAGTTTGGTTTTACCCCTACGGAATACAGGAATGCAAATAAAAAGGCGGAAGCCAAAAAGACACCCGCATTGGTCAAGGAAAAAGGCAAATTATTGTCCAGCTATCTCTGCGGCGGAGATGATCTCATCACCTATGAATGCGACTTCCGGAATGGATCATCATATATGAAGTTCTGGAACAAGGTATTCAACCTTGGCCCCGCATATAACCTTCTTGATTCCGGCATCCAGGAACATGTGCTGCAGCTCAAGCACGAATTCGATTTCGAATATCTGCATATATCAGGTTTGTTCAGCGAGAAGCTGTACGTCGACTATAGATCCTCGAATGGCTACAACTATGCCAGGATAAACAGGGTGCTGGACTTCCTTGTTGAAAACAAAATAACACCTTTTATCGATATCGGCTTCCAGCCATGGGGCATGATCGGCACCTCGCAGAAAGAACTGATATATGAGGACTATGATCTGCAGGACTATACCGCAGAACAGTATGAAAACCTGGTAAGGGATTTTATCAGGCAGTGTATCGTCCGGTATGGGGATGACGAGCTCTCAAAATGGAAGTTCGATGTATTTTACAATGAATCCCAGCCAATATACGATAAAAACCGTCCAAACCAGTCTTTTATCTCCTTTTTCGAGACTGCATATCGGGTCATCAAAGAGCTTGTTCCTTCTGCGGAGATCGGAGGCTGCGCCTTCTATACATATGAAACCGACAACTTCATCCAATTCCTGAAAGTATGCCGTGAAAAGGGTCTGCGGCCCGATTTCTTCTCGGT
This sequence comes from Clostridiales bacterium, assembly GCA_012521525.1. Lineage (GTDB taxonomy): Bacteria > Bacillota > Clostridia > Oscillospirales > JAAYOS01 > JAAYOS01. The sequence continues at coordinate 1,823 of JAAYMG010000196.1, forward strand.
CCAGATCTATCCTTATAATCTGATCAAAAGCATGGACCATATGGATGTCAAAAACGCGCAACCCCTGGCCGGAAGGTATTTCAGCACGTCCCCCGACCAGGGATATATCCCTGATAAGATTGACCAGCTGAAAACAGCCTTAGCGAGTACGGGCTTTTCGCCGGACATGCTGATAGTAATAGGCTGGACTATGTCTCTTTCATCCCGGAACTATCTGAACGACAGCAGTTATAAGGGTGCCTTTCTTGTCAGGAATCTGATCTCCTGTTTTGACAAAGTCAGGATCATGGCCCACCAGGGAATAACCGACCTGGTATATGAGCACTTTTCACCCACCCTTCAGCTTTTCGGAGGTTATGGCCTGCTTTCCAAGGATGCCATTAAAAAGCCGGCCTTCTATGCATTCGATTTTATGAACAGGTTGGGAAATTTCCTCATCGACAAAGACACAAATCACATCGTGACAAAGGATGCCCACGGACGGATCTTTATAGTGTGCCATAACTGCGGGATGCTCTCATCCGAATATTACAGCAAATATGACGACGATGTCGGCTACGATA
>JAAYMG010000197.1 GCA_012521525.1 Clostridiales bacterium
ACCTATTGCGGCACGCATCCAAAGTCCGATTTCATTCAGTACCGTACTGTCCGTATAGTGGCCCGTTACGACCTTCCTGGCAAGACGAAGGCGGGCGCATATGTATCCGAATTCCCTGTCCCCATGTGCCGCCTGGTGCAGGTTCATATAGTCCATGTCGATTTCATTGACAGGGATTTCCCTGTTGTATTGCGTATGAAGGTGGAGCAGGGGGAGACGGAGCGTCTTCAAACCTGCGATCCACATTTTTGCCGGGGAGAATGTGTGCATCCAAACGATCACACCCGCGCAGCTTTTGTCGGTGTTTGCCTTTTCCATGGCGTCCAGGATCGCGTTCGGATCGGTCACCACGGACGAAAAACGTATCTCCCAGGGGAGCAGTCCGGATCTGTTCATTGTTTCGACGATTTCCCTGGAGTTCTTCTCAACCATGCGCAATGTCTCAGCGCCGTAAAGATTCTGGCTTCCGACAATGAAGCTGAAATAATAGGAGTTCAGTGGTCTCATCGATAACGCCTGCCTTTCTCACTAAGTCATGATTTAATTGCAAAGCACTTTTTTGCTATGTGCTTTCCTTTTCGCTCAATCCCCAGGGCATGACAAGGGGCTTTTCCTTTTTTCCCCCGATCATCATGAGCAGCTTCACGGCGGCGGCCCTGCCCAGGTTTTCCTTCGGATGGTCGAGGGAAGTTATCCTGATGGATGACAGATCTGAGTAGTGGCTGTTGTCGAAGCTGATGACCGCTTTTTCCCGGGGTACTTCCAATCCCGCTCTGACAAAGATATCTATGACCCGGACAGCGATTTGGTCATTGTAACACACAACGGCCGAGCAATCTGCAAACTTGTTTACAAGGAATCTCCCGTTGTCGCCGAACAGCACCTGGTCGCGGTTTTCCGTCGTAAACCAGAGCACCCGCTCGTCGACCAGTTCCGCGTCGTTTTCGACCAGGCATTCCGCAAAACCCGCGTAGCGCTCATGCCCCTGGATGTCGTCGGACTTGAAGATCCCGCCTATATGTTTATGACCTTTTTTTATCAGGAATGAAACCGCATCCCTGCCGCCCTGCCTGTCGTCCGTAACGACATATATCGTATTGTCCAGGTTTGCATAATAGCCATTGATAAATACTATCGGTACACCGGACCCGATCAGTTGCCGATACAGCGGCACATTCGGGTTGGGGATCGCTGTCTTTGTCCCTTCGACGATCATGCCGGCGGGGGGATCGGCGATTATGGAAGAAATGATCCTTCTCTCCAGCTCGACCCGGTTTTCGGTCTGGCTGAGATTGAGGGTGTAACCTGCTTTCCTCAACACTTCCTCGGCGCCTCGGATTATGGACGGGAATACGTATTCGGAAATATAGGTGGAGACGAAGGTTATCACTTTTTCCCGCGGCTTTTGGATCTGCCCCCGGGCATCAGGACCTGAAACATAGATCCCGCTGCCCTGGCGCCTTACTATCAGTCCCTCGTTTTCCAGGATACTGAGTGCCTGCCTGACGGTCTGGCGGCTGACACCGTAGCGTTCTATCATCTCGTTTTCGGTCTCAAGCTTTTCACCAGCTTTGCAGTTGTGCCTGATGGCCTCTCGCAAATCGTCGGCAAGCTGACGGTATTTCGGTTTTTTCAGACTCAAGGAAGTTCCCCCTTGCAGAATGGTTAGATCGTATCAATAAACATGATGCGTATATCAAGTGACATATCCATATTCATATAATGAAGGGTATAGTATATCTAAATCAGTATCTTAATCAGCATATAAACAGATTAGCACAAATACAGATATCAGGTATCGGTTGGCTGTGAGCGCCAATCTGCACCAGCTATTTTATACCTTCATATCGCCTTTTTCAATATTTATTATAATAAATTTTATATTATGAAAATTGTCATTACAATTATAGCGGGTCAATATAATTGAAGCGAGTGGATTTTCATTGTCTGGCTACGAATCAAAATCTGTTTGCTCAATCAGAAAAACACTAAGTTGATAAGAACATTCTGTCTATGAAATAAGCGTGATTGCAGAATGCACACATTAGCAGATAGGGAAGAACGATCATACCTTTATTTTTTTCAGGACTTCACCGACACTGTCATGTATTACCAGATTCGCTATCGAATCCATCGGGGTCTCGCTGCGGTTGATCAGGACAAGGTTCCTTCCGTTGAAGAAATTGACCATACCCGCGGCAGGATATACGGTAAGAGAAGTCCCGGCGACAATAAGGGTATCCGCATTTGAAATATAGTCTATGGCTTTCTCGATGACATCATTGTCAAGGGGTTCTTCATACAGCACGACATCGGGCTTTACTATCCCGCCGCAGCTGCAGAGAGGGATCGGTTTGTTATTCAGGATGTATTCCACTCCATAGCTGTTTCCGCATTTCATGCAACGGTTACGATGGATCGATCCGTGCAGTTCCAAAACGTTCCTGCTTCCGGCCATCTGGTGAAAACCGTCGATGTTCTGCGTTATGACCGCCGAGAGCCTGCCCATGGCTTCCATTTCCGCCAGCTTGTAATGGGCGGCGTTTGGCCTTGCGGAAAGATGGATCATTTTTGAACGGTAAAATTCAAAGAACTCCCCGGGATGCTTTTCAAAGTAGCTGTGGCTCAGTATGACCTCGGGAGGGATCGCCGAGGGCTGGTTATAGAGACCGCCCGAGGAGCGGAAATCGGGTATGCCGCTTTCGGTGGAAACGCCCGCGCCGCCGAAGAACACTATGTTATCGCTGCTGTCAACGATTGCCTGTAGACGCCTGATCATATTTTGTACCACCTTTTGGCTTTTTCATCATTATATCACACTGCAATGATATAGATAAATAAAAGCAAAGACTTATAATCGAACTACACCAAAATACACGCGGCAAAGAACGCTGTATAAAAAAGAACTGC
>JAAYMG010000198.1 GCA_012521525.1 Clostridiales bacterium
CGGGGCAGTGCACCTGAACGTTATTTTCTCACCGGGCATTATATAGACGTCTTTGTTGTGGGGATATGTCGAACCGTCTATTATCTCGGCTACGTCTTTCTTGACCGCCTCGGCAGCCGGCTGGGATACCGACCTGTGAATCTTGCGGATCAGGGAGGTCTCGCCCTGGGTAAATTCCAGGACGTTTTCTCCCTCTTTCAGCTCGACAAAAACTCCAAAATAACCGTTTTCGGTCACATTTTCAACCGTCCGGCCGTTGAGATACAGGGTCCGGTCCGGATCACAGGTGCCTATCACGTACATCCTGCCGAATGTCGTCGTTATGTCCTTTGCGGGGCGTCCGATCCTGATGGTCCCGTCCTGTTCAGGCCTGTTCATGACAGGATAATCCACATGTTCCGCAGGGCCGTAGTGGTAGTCGATAATAAAAGCTGCGAGCGGCGGATAGGTGATGAAGAATTTGTACCTGAAGTGCACCGAGCCGTCAACCTCGGGATGAGAAGCATTGAGATCAAGCTGCCTGCGGATCTCGGCCGTGCCGTACCAGGGACTGTCCGGATTTTTATCCCCGCTGCGGTATGATGCATGGCCGATATACAGGTCCACATCGGTCCCTCGCACGACATCGATCCACCAGTTTAGCAGGATTTCATAATCGGCGATGCTGTAACCTATGTTCCAATAGAGCTGTGGGCAGATATAGTCAAGCCAGCCGTTTAGCACCCATTTCCTGGTATCGGCAAAGTGGCTGTAGTATGACTGGTTGCCGTTCGTATCGCTCCCAAGGCTGTTTGAGGATTTGTTAGCCCAGATTCCGAACGGAGATACTCCGAACCTGACATCGGGGTCTATCGCCTTAATGGCGTTGTATGTCTCTTCGATCAGCCTGTCTATGTTGCTTCGCCGCCAGTCGTCCCTGTCGGTAAAATCGCGGCCGTATTTCAGATATGTATCCTCATCGTCGAAATTCCGGTCGGGATAGAAGTAGTCGTCAAAGTGGATCCCGTCCACATCATAGTTTTCCATTATTTCAACGATCCCGTCTATTATCAGGGACCTTACTGCAGGTATTCCGGGGTTGAAGTACATGTGCCCGTCCGTATGCATTACGACCCACTCAGGGTGTTTGTATGCGTAGTTGTCAGGAGACAGCGTTTCCAGGTCGTGAGTAAGGCGGGCCACCCGGAAGGGGTTTATCCATGCATGGAGTTCCAGCCCCCTGGCATGGGCCTGCTCGACCCAGAACTCCAGAGGATCGAAGTCTTCATCCGGCGCAAGACCCTGTTTTCCGGTAAGGTAAGCCGACCAGGGGAACAATTCGGACTTATAGAATGCGTCTCCCGACGGGCGCACCTGGAGGAAGACGGCGTTGAAGCCCATTTTTGCGCAGTTGTCCAGTATCTCGACAGCCTCGGCCTTAAGCTCGGATACCGAAAGTCCCGGACTGGAAGGGTAATCCAGGTTTATGATGGTGGAGATCCATATGCCGCGGAAAGGCTCGTCTTCATTTTCTTCGCCTTCATCTTCTTCATGCCCGGTATCGGGAGCCGGAGAGGCTTCATCTTTTGATGGATCATCGGAGGCGGGTATAACTTCCGCTCCGGAGTAAATATGTCCGAAAACGTTTATGATATGGCTGCAGCCGGATAACAGCATGACTGCAGCGAAGATGAGCGGTATCATGAACCGGAGCACTTTTGATGACATTACACACCTCCTGGATATTATGTCTTCTGGATTTTTATCATCTTATCACAGAATTCGACGAAGTTCAACAGAGGAAGTTCCCAGGCATTTATTGCTTCTGTTTTGTCGCTTCCATATATCCATTGCGGTACTCCTGTAATATGGATATGCATGCTTCAACGATTTCATGAGACCGCATTTGAACAGGAAACTTTCGATTGAAAATCGGGTAAAGCAAAAACTTGGACAGGCTCTTTGTCCGCCTTCGGAGCAGGTAGCCTGTCTCATGACCGCATTGCATAAGGATCATTTTGCGCAAACAAAGGCGGGAGCACGTTTTGCCGTACTCCCGCCTATAGCTGTTCAATCAGGGGCTAATGCCATTGCGAACTAGAACCTGGTATCGATCCTTCCGCAGAAGGGGTCTACCGGGCTCTTTCCCTTGAAGGGGGAACGTCCCATCATCTTGTCAATGACGGCAGGGATCGTAAATTCGCTGTTCGTGTATGCGTTGATATATGTCTTCATCATGGGGACATCGAGCAGGTGGTAGGGGTTTGCGAAGCTGATGGCCATGGTGGGGATCTCCTTGGAGAACCACGGTGTGTTTGATCCGCCAAGTCCGCCTTTCCAGGACAGCCTGACGACCGTGTTGTTCGAGGCGGTCGGGAAGTCGAAGACGTAGAGGGCGAGGTCGTAGTTGCTCTTGAAGCTGTCGACCGTCACCGGCTTGTCGGTTATGTAGCCGCCTGCCGGAGGATCGTAAACTTCAAATCCCTCAGCTTCCAGTGCTGCCCTGATTTTCGCTTCAAGACCGGAGGTCTCGCCGAAGTAGCCTCCGCCCTCCGATACGAAGAGGACGATCCTCTTATACTTCTCGGGAGTTATCGGAAGCAGTCCGGCTGTGTCCTTTACGAGCGTCACGGACTTGTCGGCGCATTCCTTTGCCCACTCAACATATTTGTCGCAGTGCAGGATGGAAAGGGCTTCCTCGCCGGGAACGAGTGTGTTGTTGGCCTTCTTGACATGGAGACCAAGCGAGGCCTTAAGTCCGAGGATCCTCATCAGCGCTTCGTTCAGCCGCTCATCGGTCAGGATCCCGTTTCTGTATCCGTTCATCATGAACTCATAGTCTTCATCAAAGCTCTTGTTGAACAGGAACATGTCGCAGCCGGCGGCGATGCTGAACGGAACCGCCTTCTCACGCGGCATGGCGCATGTGAATCCGAGCATCGGGGTGGCGTCGGTGACTATCATGCCGTTGAAGCCGAGGTGTCCGCGAAGCAGGCCGTTAAGGATCTCAGGCGACAAAGTCGCGGGGGTCAGGTAAGCTTCTTCATCGGAAAGGTTCGGATTGATTTTCTTCGCCCACGCCGGCTGGGAAATGTGGCCGACCATGACGGTTTTTGCGCCTGCGTCGATCAGGCCCTTGTAGATCATGCCATAAGTGGCATCCCACTCCTCTGCGGAGAGGTCGTTCTGGGTCACATGCAGGTGCTGGTCGCGCTCGTCAACTCCGTCACCGGGGAAGTGCTTGATCGAAACGGCTAATCCGGCTTCGTCGGCGCCTCTCATATAAGCAAGTCCCATCCTGAGGACGCGCTCTGCGCTGTCCCCGAATGTGCGCAGGTTGGTTATGGGATTTCTGAAGTTCAGATCGATATCGACGATTGGAGCAAAAGACCAGTTGCAGCCGACTGCCGCACCTTCGCTGCAGGAGATGAGGCCGAGCCTGTATGCCTGCTCCTCGTCATCCGTAGCGGCAACCTGCATCGGCTTTCCGAACGTCGTGCCGTCTACGGCCGAGCCGGTACCGCCTGCTTCGAGGTTTGCAGCCAACAGGAGAGGGATCTTGGAGTTTTCCTGAAGAAAACGGTGCGTGGCCTGAATTTCCTTGCCGGGACCCGCGCGGTACATCATTCCGCCGATACCCTTGTCCAGCATGGACTTGAGGACCTCGCGGTCAGTCGTAAAACCGACCGGGCAGAACAGCTGTCCTATCTTTTCTTCGATGGACATGCCTGCGATAGTTTCCTCGACCCATTTTATTGCTTCATCGTCCAGGTAAAAAGGTTTTGCTTTGAGATCTACCATAATAATCCCCCTTCAAATATGTAAATCATATCTGTATGCAAATATAAGGCACGATAATTCGATTGCGATGATTTCGATGATATTGCCGTAACTTTCGATAATGATGCCGGCCGGTCTCAGGCAGCAAGCAACAGCCTGCGCGCATGATGACCGCTGATCATGCTTTCAGAAGGGAATCTACATCAAGATAAGAGAGGTTTTCGACCACGATGTCCGCTCCGGGGAGATTTTCGGGCTTTCCGATGCCTACGACGAATATGTTCTCGGATATGCCTGCCTGGACCCCCGCCAGGGAGTCCTCAAAAATCACGCATTCTGCCGGTTCAACGCCGAGCTCCTTTGCGCCCAGCAAAAAGACCTCGGGATCCGGCTTTGCCTTCGTCACTTTATTGCCGTCTATCACGGCATCGAAGTAATCCGTGATTTCAAGCCTGCTCAGGATGAGCGGCGCGTTCTTGCTGGCGGAGCAGATAGCGGTCTTTATCCCTCGTCTGCGGCATTCCTCAAGCACTTCAAGTGCTCCCGGAAGAAGTTCGGAACGGTCCAGATCGTGCAGGTACTCAACATACCATTCGTTTTTCATGTCAGCGAGCCGCACCTTTTCCTCATCATCGGCAGTGCGGTTGCCAAACTCGAGCAGCAGTTCCATGCAGCGCATCCTGCTTACGCCCTTGAAAGCTTCATTTGCCTTTTCGTCAAACGGGATGCCCAACATGTCCGCCAGCCGCTTCCAGGCCAGGTAGTGGTACTTAGCCGTATCGCAGATGACTCCGTCAAGATCGAATAAGAAAGCTTTGAACCTGGACAAGTTTTACCTCCTATTTGCTGGATTCCTGCGAAAACCATATGTGGGAATATTCGCAACGTTTAGTTCAGTATAACAAACAGTGTTACGTTTGACAAGCTGTTTTTGGATATTTGCAAGAGGCGTTGGCAAAGCAGATCCGCCGGATTCCGGGACGGAGGCTTCATTTTCCGCATTGCAATCGGGTTCGGAATAGGATAAACTAAATAGCGGTATTTTTGGCTGCTTATGTTAGGAATCAATATCGAATCATCGTCGATCAGCAGCCAATACGGATCAAATTTGATATTGAAAGCTGGTGCGTAGGATCATGGTTAAACGGGCTGTCATTACGGTCGTCGGACGGGACACCGTCGGTATCATAGCAGGCATATCGAAAGAGCTGGCTGTCAACGATGTCAATATACTCGATATTTCTCAAAGTGTCCTGCAGGAGCTCTTTGTGATGGTCATGCTCGTCGATGTCTCAAAATGCAGGCTTAGGTTCACCGACTTTGCACACGGGCTCGTGCAAAAAGGTGAAGAGATGAATGTCAAGGTACATGTGATGCATGAAGATATTTTCAATTCCATGCACAGGATCTAGGTATGCGTGTTATGAGCAGGCATGTACAGGAGATACAGGGCAACTTCTTTAAATCCATGTATGCGTGATATTTGGAATAGCTGCCCGCCCTGTACTTTTTGCGCGATGTTTGAACATGGTTTGAGGTAAGTGATATTATGCTTAATATGTTTGACATTTTGGAAACAATAAAGATGATAGACGAGGAGCACCTGGACATACGCACCGTTACCATGGGCATATCGCTGCGGGATTGCGCTTCTGACAGTGTGAAAAAGGTAGCGGACAAGGTTTATGACAAGATATGCGCGCGTGCCGAGAAGCTGGTATCGACATGCGACGAAATATCTGCCGAGTATGGCATCCCTATCATCAACAAACGGGTGTCGGTCACACCGATCTCTTTTCTTTGCGACTCCGTGGAAAGCGATGACGTCATACCGATCGCCCGTGCCATGCAGCGTGCTGCCGAAACAGTCGGGATCAATTTCATCGGCGGGTTTTCGGCGCTGGTCCAC
>JAAYMG010000199.1 GCA_012521525.1 Clostridiales bacterium
GAAGGCTCTTATCAAAAAGCCATTGACTGCTTCTCCGGGACCGGCCACCAGCAGAACCGGGAGTTGCTGCTTCGGTGCAAAGTGGAATACGCTCTGGCCAGGAAGGCTTACAGGGAAGCTTATGACTATATCAGCGGAAGCCATATGCTTTGGGACGCACAGCTTTGCAGGCGCGTGTTTTTCGGTCTGATCGAAGGCGTAAGCGACAGCAGGAGAAGAGAACTGGTCGAGGAAGCTATGGAGTCCGCGATATTCAGCAAGTTCGAATTTGTCAGGACAATGTATGAACAGTTCGTCGAAATCGACAGACGCAGAGCTGCCGAAGAGGCAAGAGCGAAGGCGGTCGCCGAAGAGGAAGATCTATTTTTCATCATGTAATGGTAAAAATACGCTCCCTCAGGTATGAGTACCGACGCTTGTCAAGCACCTGCACGACTGAGATGATTTTATCCCAATCCCCCCTTGAGGTGAAGCGCATACTTATCGATTTGATTTACTTTTCGATAGATTATCAACATTCATCTCCTGTTAAACATATGATCATCCACTGACACAATATAATATGCTTCAACGCTGGACAACACATTTAATTGCGTTATCCAGCGTTTTTGCTATGTCATGCTGACCAAAATTTCTGGCGTGGATCAGGAATCATGCCTTGCGCAAAATCTTCTCCATTGCCTTCCCCTTAGCCAATTCATCAATTAGCTTGTCAAGGCAACGGATTTCCCGCATGATCGGTTCTTCTATCTCCTCCACGCGGACACCGCATATGACTCCTTTGATCAAGATGCGATTGGGGTTCGGCTGAGGGGCTTCCGAAAAGAAAGTCTCGAAGTCGGTCTGCATTTGCAGATGTTCTTCCAGTTCTTCCTGGGTGTATCCCGTAAGCCAGCGGATGATCTCATCGACCTCCGCCTTCGTGCGGCCCTTCTTTTCCGCTTTTGTTACATAGAAAGGATAGACTTTCGCAACACTTGTCGAATAGATCTGATGTTTTTTCATGGCAGCTTCCCCTGTATCAAGTTTCGTATGGATATGCATCCATATGGGTTATATATGGACCGGGATCATCAAAACAGCTTCGCCTGTAAATCTTTGCTTGATTTTGCGTCTCTTTCGGTGATTTTGTCATTGTCACCGACTTGGCCGACCATAAGCTCGCCCAACGGATCGTGCCTTTTGCAGTTATTATCCACGGACACATCGCTATAGTTGGCGTAGCAATATACACATCCATTCCTGCATGTATTATAAACCCCGATATCAACACTCTCATAACAACCGCATAGGGCTCGCTGGTTCCTGTCTCTCTTAACGTCGAGTTCATACCCGCAAATCCTCTCAACAAGCGCTTTGTCGATGCAGCTCGATCTTTCGATGCCACATTCGTAAAGGTATGCCTCTTCACAGCAGGCCTTTACCTTAATGCCATACTCTTTTGCGGTATCTGAAATCATGTTCCCCAGTTCGATCATCTCATCCTTGCTGATTTCCCGCAAAATATCCGTCCTCAGTTTGGGGTACTTGTCAACAAAACTTATAACGCACTGATCGGTATACCCTTCAAGCCTGCCGCAGAGCCTTGAGAACTGTTCTTTGTGAAATGTAAAGTCAAGCGCTACATTCAGTATTATCGGGTCATATCTCCACACGACCCTTTCTTTCCCTATCCTGTCACTCAAATCGCAGAAGGTTTTTGTGATTTCATCTTTATCACGCAACCCTCTTTCCACAGTCTTGTCATAAGGTGTCAATGTAAATTGAAAATAGTACTTATAACCGAGTTTATCGATGATACGGAGCTTATCCATCATGTTAAGAGGATCTTTTGTCCAAAATACTATGCAATCCACTACGTCCGGGCTCAGTATGATTTTGCTGATCTGAGCATGGTTCATCGGGTTCCGCGTCAGGACATGCCCTGCGTGCGACCGGTTAATAAACCATTCTGAATAATATGCAGGTATATCCGTCCTTCTTGAAGCGCTCAATATCATCTCCAGGACCTCAACTCATTGTCATTGAAAAACTAATAACTTCACTGTACGAGTCTATTACAAATGGTATATCTGCAAGTTTTTTTACTTTTAGTATTTATCGATTCAGCAACATGTCACGTAATCATAAACGGGATCAAGGGAAAATAACGGGATCAAGGATGTTTACAGCCTTGCATTTACTTATGCCTGAGAATGATATAAAATTGACGTGAAAAGCGAGGTTGATAATATGGATATCTGGCTGCCGGAAAATATCAGAGCGGCTATAGACGGAAAACCCTTTGAAGTTGATAATGTGGGGATGTCCGATTCCTCGGTTTATATGTTTGATGATATGGTCCTCAAAATCCAAAACCATTCCCGTGAAACAGAAAATGAGTATGCGGTTTTGCATTGCCTTGCGCAGACGATTCCGACTCCCAGGATCCTGTTATATGAAATCGCAAATGGCAAGGTTTATTGTCTTATGTCCAGACTCGAAGGTCGTATGGCTTGCGATGAAATATATCTGAATGATCCGGAACTCCTGCTGGAGGTCATTGCCGGGGCTTTCAAGCTGCTTTGGTCAGTAGATATAGAGGATTGCCCGTGCATCCAAACCCTTGATGTCAAGCTTGAAATGGCCAGGTACAATGTTGAAAACGGCCTGGTCGACACTGAAAATGCCGAACCGGATACATTTGGAGAAAACGGATTCAAAAGTCCGCACCATCTGCTTGAATGGCTGGAAAAGAACCGGCCCGATGAGGATGATCCGGTGTTTTCACACGGTGATATGTGCCTTCCGAATATATTCGCCGACGGCTC
>JAAYMG010000200.1 GCA_012521525.1 Clostridiales bacterium
AGTCGGGAATACCGAAACTTAGGCGGACGCTTGGAGTCATATTCCAGGATTTCAGGCTTATAGAAAAAAAGACTGTCTACGAGAATGTTGCATTCGCCATGCGCGTCATAGGAGCAGGACGCAAAAACATACAGGAGAGGGTCCCTGTGATCCTCGATCTTGTAGGACTTGCGCACAAGGCGAACAGGTATCCGCATGAATTGTCGGGCGGAGAGCAGCAGAGAGTAGCAATTGCACGGGCGCTGATAAACAACCCCAAGACCATTATAGCGGACGAGCCTACGGGCAACCTGGATCCTGTCCGCTCGAGGGAGATCATATATCTCCTCGAAAAAATCAACAGCCTCGGCACCACGGTCATAACGGTCACGCATGAGCGCGACCTGGTAAACAGCCTGTCCAAGCGCGTGGTGGCCATCGACGGGGGAAGGATCATCAGCGACCAGACAGGTGGGTACTACGCGATATGAAAGGATATGATTTTCTATACTTTTTGCGTGAAGGCGTAAAGAGTATATTTTTGCACGGTTTCATGAGTTTTGCCGCGGTAAGCGTCATCCTGGCATGTCTTATAATAATCGGCAGCTTCATGCTGCTGACCATGAATGTCAGCATGGTGATTTCGGAGGCGGAGACCTCTACCGAAATGGTCGCATTTGTTGACGAGACGCTTTCGCTGAGCGAAGCGAAAAGTATCGGCTCAAAGATAAACCGGATCGAAAACGTGTCAAAATCGGAGTTTGTCTCAAGCGAACAGGCATTTAAAGAGTATGCCAGGGAGCTGGGCGAAGACAGCTATCTGCTCGAAGGTCTGGAAGGTGAGTCGATACTCAGGCACAGATACCGTGTGTACATAGAGGATGTTTCCCTGACATCGGAAACTGCCGAAAAGATACGCAAGATACCGGGTATAGCTAAAGTGAACGCAAGCCTTGAGATTTCTCAGGGAATAATGAACATGAAGAAAGTAGTAAGCGCGGTTACATATATACTTGCCGCGATCCTTGCCGGAGTCTCGGTTTTCATAATTTCCAACACTGTCAAGCTTACGACGTTTGACAGGAGGGAAGAGATCGCCATAATGAAAATGGTCGGCGCCACAAACGCTTTCATCCGATGGCCTTTTGTCTTCGAGGGCTTCATACTCGGGACGCTGGGCGGAGCATTGGCTTTTGCCGGACAATGGGCGATCTATGATTATGCCGTGAGAAAGATTTCCGAGACACTGTCGGTGATCAACCTTATCAACTTCCAGAGTATCGCATTGCCGGTGTTTATTTTGTTCGTTATTGCCGGGTTCCTCGTAGGGATCGGCGGTAGCGTACTTACGATCCGGAAGTTTATGCGTGTATAAGCCGTTTTGGGTGTTTATGCCATATATTTTCCGGGTTTTAGAATCACTACATATGGAGGTACGATGATGTCGGGCTCAAAGGTCAAGAAGATGGCCGGATTGATCGCGATCGTTCTTACCGCGCTCATCATCCTTCCTTTCCTGGTAACGATCCTGAGCGGGAGCGCTTCTGCCGCCGTCAGTGAAGCAGATCTGAAAAAACTTAAGGAGCAGGCTTCCGCACTGTCGAAAGAAAGCAAGAAGATCGCCGAGGAGCTCAAGAGCGTTCGCGCCAGCAAGGCTTCGGCGATCAAGGAAAAGAGCATAATCGACAACCAGATATCGGTGCTCGAACAGGAAATTGAGACGACCAACCTCATCATTCAAAGCCTGAGCGAACAGATCGCGGAGAAAGAACAGGAAATCGCGGAAGCCGAGCAGCAGGAAGCAAGGGAGTTCGAACTGTTCAAAAAACGCATACGCGCTATGGAAGAGAACGGCACGGCGTCATACCTCGGCGTTTTGCTGAAATGCGAGTCGTTCACGGAACTGCTTTGCAAAACAGAAGTGATCAGCGAGATAATCGAATATGACAAGAAGCTTCTGGCTAGTCTGAAAGCAACGCGCGAGCAAATCGAACTTGCAAAACAGGAGTTGGAAAGAGACAGGGCCGAGCAGAACGAGGCACGCGAAAATCTCACGTCCCAGCTCGAAGCCCTTGAGATAAAATACCGGGAGCAAAACGACATCATAAAAGACCTGGAAAAGGATGAAGCGACTTTCATTTCGGAATATGAAGCCGCAATGAAAGAAATGGAACGCGTCAACAAGGAAATTGCCAAGATGGCTGCCGAGTTGGCGAAGCAAAAAGCGTATGTCGGAGGGGAGTATCACTGGCCAACCCCCGGATATACAAAGATCACATCTGAGTACGGAAACAGGTACCATCCGATACTTAAAAAGCAAAGCTTCCATAGCGGAATCGATATTGGCGCGCCGCAAGGTACGAACGTATTGGCGGCAAACAGCGGCGAGGTTATAGTTGCCGGCTGGAACAACGCATATGGAAACTATGTTGTCATAAACCACGGTGGCGGACAGACCACACTGTACGCCCATATGTCGAAGCTTCTGGTCAAGAAGGGTCAAAGTGTCAAGCGCGGAGAAAAGATCGGCCTGGTAGGTTCGACGGGCTGGTCCACGGGTCCGCACCTGCACTTTGAGATCAGCATTGACGGCAAGACGAAGAACCCGAAAGACTATTTCAAAGATTTATTTAAATGATAATGATATCTGGATCTGAAAAATGATATCTGAATGTTGATATCTAAATAATGATATCTGCATAATCATACAGGTATTATGGCACAGAGTTGAATATTGGTATAAAATCAAATCAGACTGAATTTTGCACAGGTCTGGATTTGAAAAAGCGTATGTCAAGCATACATCCGATTTGAGTATCCGGTGATCCCTGGTTTCCACAAATTGGATAAATATTGAGTTGTTTTTTAAGAGAGAATTAGTTATAATATTTCAACGTTGAAATATTATTACAACAAAGCATGACCACATTTTATATTAAGCATTGTTATGCACACAACTGCCAAGCGATGCTGCCTGACATAAAGCTTGCCCAAGCTCCACCGCAAGAGTGAAGTTGGGGCAAGTTTTGGTTACCACAGCTTGCTTTCGCATTTGAAAGGATTTTGATACTGATGAAAAAGAGATTCAATGTTGCAACGATCATCGGTCTGATGTTATTGGTAGCAGCAGTAACCTTTACAGTGACCTATCTGACGGTTGAACGTCATTTTCAGGAACAGTTGGCTGTGGAGGGCTCAAGAGACAAGATCTTCAGTAAGCTTGACACTATAATCAACATAATTGAAGATAAGTATGTCGGCGAGTATGAGCTGGATGACCTGATAGACGGAGCGGCATTCGGTATAGTTGCGGCAACGGGCGACCAGTGGTCATATTATCTCGATGAAGAAGACTATGCACGTTATAAAGAAAGTGTAATGAACCAATATGTTGGTATCGGAGTTACGGTAACCTTCGATGCCGAAAGAGGCGCGCTCATAGTAACAAAAGTCCATGCAGGCTCCCCTGCTGAAGAAAGCGGGCTGAAGCCGAAGGACATGATCATCGGTGTCAACGGTGAAAAGGTGGCGGATCTCGGTTATGAGGAGACTGTAAACCGTGTTCGCGGTGAGGAGAATACGCCCGTGACGATCGAGTTCCAGCGCGGCGAGACGATCATGACCAGGGAGATCGTCCGGAGGAGCTACCTGTATAATCCCGTAAGTTCGAAAAT
>JAAYMG010000201.1 GCA_012521525.1 Clostridiales bacterium
ATATCCTCCGCCGCCCCTTCTCGATTCGACTATATAGCCGTGTTCGGGCGAAAAGCGGGTGGAAATCACGTAGTTTATCTGGCTTGGGACACAACCGAAGTACTCGGCCAGTTCGCTTCTCTGCAGCTCAAGGACTCCGTCCGATGCATTCAGTGCATTGTGGATAAACTCGGCTATCAGATCGCTGAGGCCCATTGAGATCACCCCCCATAATTATATATGTTTGACTTTGACTTTCTTTGACTATATTTTAATGTCCAATTATTGAAAAATCAATACCCATTTTGACCTTGTCTGACCAAATGGCAGGCACATATCTCCGAATAGCTCATGATTTCTTTTTATTTTGAGGCGTAGCTTGCTTTTTTTCCGTTTTTTGATCATTTGACTTTTTTGCGGTATTCGATTCGAAGCGGCTGCTGTGCGACCTGCTTTTCGGCTCATCTGCACCGTAGATGAAACCTTCAGGCTTTTCATCATATATGCCCATATCTTTGACCTCTCTGATGTTATGGATGCTTAAATAGTTTTACTTTGATTTGCTGTGCACATTTTTGCGTTGCACATATTATTATTTGGCTTTGGACGGTCACATTAAAACACTCACTATCTATATTTTTTAAGATACTTGGACCGTCGAAATGAGTTGGGCCCGGATACATAGAGCAAATGGATGCATTTCAATATTCAATATTCCATTACGGAACATCAAATATTACATACCATCAAATGTTCCATAGCCGCTCGCAGCAGTTTTCATTTACATATAAGGCATCATACATCAATCTCTACTCACAGCGCCATAATCTCCCAATAGACCTGTTTAACATATTTTAGTATTTGAATTATGAGAAAGATATGATAAAATATGGGAGGTTGAGCATAACAATTGCTCGTCTAAAATATATGGAGGTGTACGTTCGTGGCATACAAAATTACGGACGAGTGCATCAGTTGCGGTGCATGCGAAGCAGAGTGCCCGGTCAGCGCGATTTCGGCCGGTGATGACAGATATGTTATTGACGCGGATACATGTGTGGACTGCGGAGCCTGCGCAAGTGTCTGCCCTGTTGACGCTCCAGTCCAGGAATAAGTCGTACATATGGAATGAAAAGGGGGAGTTTCCCCCTTTTTTGCATACCTGAGTTTAATCATATGTATATCCGTTTCCTCTCCATGTGTTATAATTAATCGGGCATAATGCTTATCGGCAGTATTGATCATGGCAGGTCAGGTTATGTGCGGAATAGATAATGATATTATGGATAATATGGATATAGTGGAAACCGGTACAGAGAAGGCCGCGGATGAAAGTGTAGAGCTGCTCATAAATGGATTCAGGCTGATCCAGAGAGGGCCCCACGGGAAGCTGGGAATGGATTCTTTCCTTTTGTCCTCTTTTCTGCATCCGTCCAAAGTGCGGAGGATCTGCGACCTGGGTTGCGGCTCGGGTGCTCTGACCATACTTCTGGCGGCCCGGTATGATTCGGCCCATATAGACGGTATAGACATTCAGAGGGAGGCAGTTGGCCTGCTGGAAGAGAACATATCGCTCAACCGTATCGGCGACAGGGTCCGTGCCATACATGCAGATCTTCGCAAATCTGAAGGGATACTCCCGGCAGGATCATATACAGCCGTCGTTTGCAACCCCCCTTATTTCAGAAAGGGAGCAGGGAAACCCAGCGCGCTCGCGGAAAGGCGTATAGCAAGAAGCGAGGAGGAAGCCCGGATCGATGATATATGCAGGACGGCGTCCCGGCTTCTCAGGAACGGCGGTGAATTTGCGGTCGTATACAGGGCGGAGCGGCTGTGCGATCTGATAATGGCCATGCGCGGCGCGGGTATAGAACCCAAGAGGATAAGGTATATCCATAATACGGTTTATTCTGAACCAAAACTGCTGATGATTGCCGGAAGAAAGAATGCGCAGCCGGGTATCAGGACGCTGCCGCCTTTTGTCATAAGAGATGAAAGCGGCGATTTCACCGATGAATACAGGTCGATATATGACCTGAAGGAATGAACGCAGAAATCGTGAATGAAAGAGGATTTTGTGAATGGCAGGCAAGCTTTACATCGTTGGAACACCGATCGGGAACCTCGGTGACATGACGTTTCGCGCCGTTGAAACGTTGAAATCCGTGGATTTCATAGCAGCCGAAGATACACGTGTGACCCGTAAACTGATGACGTATTTCGGCATATCCAAGCCCGTTGTCAGTTATTATGAACACAATCGCACAGAGAGCGGGGAAAAGATCGTTGCCAGGATTTTGGAAGGGGAGAACTGCGCTCTTGTGTCGGATGCAGGGATGCCTGCCATCAGTGATCCGGGGAGCGATCTGGTAAAGTTGTGCGCGGAAGCGGGTATAGAGACGGCAGTAGTGCCGGGAGCAAGTGCAGTGGTATCAGCGGTCGCGATTTCGGGAATGCCTGCTTCACGGTTTTGCTTCGAAGGGTTCCTTTCAACAAACAGAAGGTCCCGGCGTGAGCATCTGGATGCTATCCGGGACGAAAAGCGCACGATGGTCTTTTATGAGGCTCCGCATAAACTGAGAAGGACACTGAGCGATCTGGCGGAAACGCTGGGCGGTGACAGGAAAATAGCTATATGCAGGGAGCTTACCAAGCTGTACGAAGAGTGCATAAGGACCACTCTCGCCGAGGCGGAGCGTCTCTATGCCGAAAACGAGCCCAAGGGCGAATTCGTGCTCGTTATAGAGGGAGCTCAGGAAAGGGCGGAATCGAAAGAAGATGAGGCGATAGAGAGGGCGCTGTCACTCGTGGCGGAGGGAGCGGGAGCTTCCGAGGCCGCAAGACAGGCGTCCAGGGAGTTCGGAGTGTCAAGGAACCTCATCTATCGAGAGATACTTGCAAGCGGCACGGATGAAGTCAGGTGACCTGTCGATTTCCGGCCGGAGTTTCCGTGAAGAGAAGGCACACCAGGACATCTGTGGGCGCAAAGCCCTCATTCCGGACGACAAGCATGTAGTTTGAGTTCTCCTGCAGCGTGCGGGCATAAATCGGTGCTTCTACCGGGGTGCCGCCTAGGTGGTACGCAAATTTCGGTACCATCGACTCTTCAATCAGCGTACCGCCATTGACATCCGTGGGATCGGAGAAAAAGCAGGTCGCCGCCTGTGCGTCGGAGCGGTCATCAAGGCATACCGGAATGATCCGGCGGTTTCCGGGCTGGAACTGCGGTTCCTTGAGAAAGCGTATGCCCAGCTGCTCGCCCTGCGCGATCACGAGTCTGTTCAGGATCCTTACTTCAATGTTTTTTGGAGTCTTGATTTGAATATACAGGCATCTGTAAGCGGGAAGTATGTCGCGATACGTTAGGGTGTAAGCATTGCACTCGTTGGGTAGATCAGTCATTTTATTCACCTCAAACTCATAGCGCTAACGGTTGGTTCGATTGATATCTGTTTTATTGTATGCCGGGGGGACTCCATGTCGTAACCGATCGAAAAATAATAGAACGCAAAAATCCTGCAGCAGGAGCGGCGGCTGATGAGCAGTCCGCATCCCGACTGCAGGCGGATCGTTTATTTGGACAGGAGGCTTATGTGCCCTGCCTTTTATTTTGTCAACTTTTTGCATAGCCCGGTCTTTTTAACTTTGCGGAGTGTCTTTGAGAGGAACTCCCGGGTTTCCTTAAGATCCAGGTACTTACCCGCAAAGAAGGCACCTGTTGCGAGCACAGCGGCTCCTGTCACGCCAAGTAAGGCTTTTTTCGGGGACATGAAGGACCTCCGTTCAATAAGCTATTGAAACGGCTTTGCCCGGGATCGGTCAAGATATGACGGTACTTCCTATCGCGGTACTGGCGTGGGACAGCCGGAATGGTCAGGCAAAGCCGTTCATCACTATATTATGTGTCCCGCCGGGAAAGTGTTAAGGATTTTGCTCGCCCTTCCCGAAATCGAACCATTGCGAGGTGTATACTGCATCCGTCAGTATTGTTGTGATGCGATTTCCTCCGGTTGATGTCGGATCGCAATATGTTCCCAAGTTGGTCTGTCTGTTTTAAAAGACAGGGTGGATGCACGCCATTTTTCGCAGGTCTTATCATTAGTGCTATCCGC
The DNA here is from genome assembly GCA_012521525.1 of Clostridiales bacterium. Lineage (GTDB taxonomy): Bacteria > Bacillota > Clostridia > Oscillospirales > JAAYOS01 > JAAYOS01. The sequence goes on from JAAYMG010000201.1 coordinate 4,092, forward strand.
TCTGCTCACTTAACATGTTAAGTGAATTTAGTTAAATTATAATGCAAAATAAATAATCACCCAACAGGCGTAACTGCCGAAATTAGTAAAAAAACACAGATGTTAAGTAAATTAAGTAGCCTGAATTACTTGACATTGACCTAACAATGTTATTATACTGTACTTAATATAACAGGCTGCTTTAAACGGCGGTCGTTATACATAGTTTCATGGATATAAACAGATGTACAGAACCCGAAGTACGATCAAGGAGGTAAGAAAATGTCTGCGAAAAAGTTAGTTGCATTACTGTGCGCACTTCTTTTTGTGATCGGAATTTCTGCCGGCTGCTCGAATAAACAGGCAGAGACGACTCCCGCACCGACAGCAACCAGCGATACCGGTGACAAGGGAACTCCGACCACGAGTGATCCGGCCGACGAAAAGGATTCGGGTGTAAAATTCCCGCTGGACGAACCCGTTACCTTCAAGATTTGGGCAGGTCCGATGAGCACGACCGCCAACATGACAACACCAAACGACAGCCTCGCATACCAGGAAGCCGAGAGAAGGCTGAATGTCCA
>JAAYMG010000202.1 GCA_012521525.1 Clostridiales bacterium
AACTTATACTGCGGGTAAAGAACCGGGAATACATACCGATTTTCACTTCTCGCAAGCGGAGCAAAACCGGCAGCCCGGCGTTCCTGACCGCCACGGCATATGGTTCAATATCCAGGACAATTTCGGGTTCTCATCCGGAAGGGGCATCGATCCGGATGATTTCAGCCATCGCAGCCTGACGGGCGGAATGAAAAAGATATTTAAGGATGTGGCAAACCGCACCGCTGCAGGCAGCACTCACACCGAAACAGTATATGTTTCCGAGTATTATGATTTTTATCCGGTTACGGTCGAGCTCATCCTCCCGGTGTACTGGAAGGAATGGGTCGATGGGAACCTAAGCATACAGCAGGCCATAACTGACCGGAGCGCATCGATAAACCGAAAGATCGCAAGTTACTTCAAAATCCCTGTTCGAGACGATCATCAGGTCGAAGTCGCCATTACGAAAAATAATGACGGCCTGATCACCGATATCAGGATCCGGTCTGTGGACGACAGCGGTTTGGACTTGAGGACTGCCAGTGTTGTGACGGAAAATGCATGCTATTTTACACTGGGCAACCGGACATGGAGAGGAGATATAATAGACACCAGTTATATGCCCGGAGGGTACGGAATATACTGTCTCCCGTTTACGTCCGAAGGAGAACACCGCTTCGTATCCGGCGATGATCTGCGTATGGTTTACGCGCTTGATGAGCAAATACAGGTTGTGAACATGGCAGTCGACAAGGACGGTAATAAGCTTTTGCTGCTCACTCGTGAAAGCGGCGTATGCTGGCTTACGGTCCTTGACGCTGAAACTGCCGAAGAACTGCAAAAGCTGCAGGTCATTGACTGCCCGGAATATGTCTATATCTGGAATACATTCTATCATGACGACTTTCTGGTCGTATTCACCAGCCAAAACCGGTTTTCACTCATAGAAGTCAACCCAGCCGGTGAGTATAGGCATGTATTTACTTCTGAAATATATGAGCATGGATCCGGCGAATATGAAATTCCGCTGAGTTATAGTGCTGCTATGTGTTGGAACGGAGAAAAGCTTGCGATAGCTGAGCTACAGTATTCAGGAAACTTAGGTGAAAAAGGCTGCGGGTTTTATCTGTTCGTCTATGATATGTCAGGGCCGCTATATGTCGGAAAATATGACAGCAGTCTTGATGTCAATTCAGGCATCGAATATCAGTACCGCTGCCAGCCGAAGAATTCAGACCCGATATCGGTCAAGTGGTAAATCCATACAGGTTGCAAGCCAGAGGACGGTTCTTTCGCCCTGGATACGGCTCCAGGGCAAAAGGACCGTCCTCTACCTCTGATCATCTGTTCTCTTCAGCCTCAACCTCAGGGGCATCAACAGCCGACGCTCTTTGAGACGTGATGATGCATATATTGGAACTGAGTGCGCTGAAAAAGCAGCTTAGGGTATTCAGTTCATCTATATCGAACTCTCTTGACAAAGCCAGAGCTACGATCGTCGCAAAAACGGCAAGGGCTTCTCCGTTTTTGTTTGACATTGCGGATCACCTCAAGCCATTATATGCATCAAAGAAAGGCTGAAGCTTAAAACTTTACTATTGACAACTCGACGCTTTTCATCTAAAATAAGTCATGCGCCTCGCGAGGCGTATAACTGTGAAAATTAGATATCTGCAATGCTATTCGGAGAAGTACTCAAGAGGCCGAAGAGGCGCCCCTGCTAAGGGCGTAGGAGTGTAAAAAGCTCGCGAGGGTTCAAATCCCTCCTTCTCCGCCATAATTTGTCCAAAAGTCCTCGTTTTGAGGACTTTTGGTTCTATAATAAATGTTGGGGTTCAAGAAAGTGAACTCCAACATTTTCATTATGATGTTTAAAAAGGCTCTATACTAAATGTTGGGGTGACGGATAGTAGCTCAAAA
>JAAYMG010000203.1 GCA_012521525.1 Clostridiales bacterium
CATAGAGGGATGCACGTAAGGCCGCGCGCAGCTGAATCTTGAATATATCCGGACGTTCAAAACACAGCCGTATGCCCCTGCAGCCCAAAAACGGGTTATCTTCCGCGGGGAGGTCAAGATACGGCAGTGTCTTGTCTGCCCCGATGTCGAGCGTTCTGAGATACACGGGTTTATCCCTGAACCTTGTTAGTATGTTTTTATATACCTCAAATTGCTGTTCTTCTGTCGGCATGCTCTCGCCGGACATAAACAGAAACTCTGTCCTGAAAAGACCCACAAAGTCCGCATACGGAGCCTTTTCAAGCTCATCGTCGTTTCCCGAACCGATGTTCAGCCCGATATCGATCCTCGTACCGTCCTTTGTGAGAGGGTCTTTGTCAAGATATGCTTTTGTCTTCTCAGATTCGATCCGGAAACGTTCTTGGACTTGGCTGTAATGATCCAATGTTCCTTTATCGGGCTGTGTTATGAGTTCGCCCGCGATCGCGTCGACGATCGCTGTTTCTCCATGCCGGATGAATGACATCAGGGACGGTATCCCAAGAATCGCGGGTATTTCATAACTTTTTGCGATAATAGCGGAGTGGGATGTGAAGCTGCCTGTCTCGGTTATTATGGCAAGGACGTTTTTCCTGTCTATAGTGGCAGTGTCTGAGGGCAGGAGGTCATAAGCGGCAACTATCACCGGCTCTTCAAGAACGGACAGGTTGCGCTCCCCGACACCGTTCCAGATTCTTAACAGGCGGTTTTTGACGTCGCACAGGTCGGCTGCGCGTTCCCGGATAACCGGATCCCTGGCCTTTGATACCATCTTTATATATGTTGAATATACTCTCTCGATCGCATAGTCAGGCTCCACATGCTCACTGCGGATAGCATCGATGATCTCTTCCGTTATGGCATCGTCGTAGACTATGTCGATGTGGGCGGCAAAGATCTTTGCCTTTTCCGGCTCCCTGTCGGAAAGCATGTCATGGATCTTTCGGAGCTCCGATTCCGCAAGCTTTTTTGTCTCCTCATACCTCTGCAGGAATTCATCGGTCCTGGAAGGGTCGAAAGTTTTTTCGGTGACAACAGGGGAGTAAGATTCATACACATAAACCTTTCCGATCGCGATTCCTTTGGATACCGGATTACCTTTATAGATCATGATCATTATTCCTTTCTAACAGTGATCGCCTATTCTGATTTCATGAGGTGGAAGTCACCGGCAAGTGGAAGCATCTTCCCGAAGTTTGCCTTCCCTTGTACCAGGACTATACATGGAGATTCGAACACCCATCACGTATAAAGCTCGTATACCCTTTCGTATTCTGAATTCTGCAAGTTGCATAGCATGGAAAATGTACGGTCTTGCTTCATTTATATTTACGGCTAATATATGCTTCGACACCTTAAGTATATATCATTCTCTATATTTTTCAATCGGTTCCGAATCGAATAGGATTTGCATCGTTTCAGCGACGCAGAGCCCGTTCCGCAAGACCGGCGGGTGAGCATCCTTGTTGAAAGCGTCTTAGCAAATGCTGATAAAGTCATGGAGGTGCATGTTGATTTAATCATAGAGGTACATATTGATAAAGTCATGAAGATACATGTTGATAAAGCCATAGAGCTACATCATGATAACTTCATGGGGCACAATATGTTGGCGTGTTGCTCGGTACGGCTATTTTCTGCGAAAAAAGCCGCAGCAAATCAATTTGCTGCGGCTTTGCTCATTTCATGTTTTTCACATAAACTCCGATTTGCTTATCCATGTTTGAGATATGCTGGGTCAGCCAGCTGAGGACCATCTGGTTAGCGTTGATTATGACAGTGAGGCTCCCGCCCGAACTCTCATAATCCTGTTTCAGCTTAGCCAGCTGCTCGACGAAGTGTTTATGGGCGGCTACCTGCTTGTCCAGATCGGGATAGCCGATCTTCTTCATGTACGCTTCTTCGTCCCTGAAGTGCTGCTTCGTGTAATCGTCGAGGAAACCGAGCAGTTCTCCGATGACCTCCTTTGACCTCCTGTTCTTTCCCGCTTCAAAGAGATCGTTTGCTTTTTCGAACCATATCTTGTGCTGGTCATCGATATGATCGACACCGACTGACAGATTTGGGGTCCACTGTATGGCCATGATATCATTCCTTTCACAATATGCTTTTTTATAAACTATATAGCATCCTGTCGATATTTTCAAGGATTTTCTACTAATTATGTCGGAAAATCCCCTTTGTTATTATAGGCATTATATCGAAATGAATTTTCAGAGGAAGTACCATGACAGCGGGAGATATGGACAGTCCGTCCGAGCATATGATGCATGTGACAGCTTACATGATAACTACATAGACTGGATATGTAAGCTTTCGTTTATTTGGGAGGGAAAGTTATGCTGTCAGGCATGGAATTCATCAAGAAATCCCTGGGGTTGCATCTGTTCTTTGCGAGGATAATGAAAGAACACGCGTTTTTCCTTGAAGTGGGGTTTACTCCCAGAGATTCCGGGTTTACCCGCCAGGCCGATGCCTTCAGGAGGGAATTTGACACGCTGCTCGCAGATGCGATCTCCATTTCCAACGGTGTCGTCGATAACGACGTATTGAGATCCGGAGAAGTGGTAACGCCCTATACCCTTGATGCAGAAACAGTGACCTCCAGACTGACCGGTATTCAAATACCGACCCAACTTACACAGGCGGAACTTGAACTGAAAGGCGACGGTATGACATCGGCAGATCCTTGGCTTGAGGAACGCGTGATGGCTCTCAACAGAAGGGTAATAAACGCAACGAACGCGCTGATAGAGTTCAAGAAGAGGATCCTGACCAATGTTTTGAGCTGCGAAATGTTCGCTGTCAATTATCCTTTGCTTATCCTGCACATTATACGGGAAGCTGAACTGTATGCCGGACAGCTTCAAAGGCTCCAGAACCGGGAAGATATAAACCTTGGCAGGGAAGCACTCCAACAGGAATTTTTCTGGAACAGGCAGATGGCGGAGCATGCTAAGTTTATCAGGGGACTGCTCGACCCGACGGAGAACGAACTGTTCAGGACAGCAAACAGCTTTGGCAATGAGTTCGACAGGCTGACAGCCGATGCCAAGGCAGCGCTGGATGCAGCATCTCCTGCAAACAGGGTTACGGAGGAGAGCCTGAGGGCAACGATAAATCTGCGTGACTTCAAGGAGCAGGGCACGAAAGGGATCCTCGATTGCAAAGTGAGATCGATCATAATACCGCTGCTGGGCGACCATGTGCTGCGTGAAGCAAACCACTACCTGCGGCTTCTCAGGATGTTTGATGGGCAAAGATAAATACATAACCGCCGGTAAAGCCTGCAGTTTTTACCGGAGATTTGCTTGCTGATCAAGCCTCAGACGAAAGTCCGGGGTTTTTTTATTGGATGGATTTTTATTATTTTGCAGTATGAATATAAGGCTTTGAAATTATTTTGAGTTTGCAACTAATTTTCGAGGGGTCAGGCATTACTTTTTTGATCCGGGTTTGATAGTTTGACAGCAAAAAGTCTGGCAGCAACAACCTATGCTTATAAGATAATTCTCCAATTTTGATTTAAATCAAATTATTATATTCAAACTGTTGATATAATAAGACCGACAAGACGACCAGACAACTAAACAAGAAAACAAGATGACAAGATGACAAGATGACAAGATGACTAGACAAGGAGACAAGGAGGAATAACATGTCGAAATCATTCGATGAAATAAAAGAGCGCCATTTGAAGACGCTTCAGCAATTTGTGCCGATCGTAGATAGAGTCCATGGCAAACACCATCCTGAGTTCCATGATGTTCGCAAACTTTTCGAAGCGATTGCCGCAAAAATAAAAGATGCGGGAACGGACAGGCCGGAACTAAACGAGGAATTTGAACGGTTGCGCGCGGTTACGGGTAATTACGCCGTGCCGGGCGATGTATGCGAAAGCTATGAATCAGTGTACAAAATGCTGCGGGATTTGGACGAAGCGTACCGAGAATGACCACAGGATTATGGAGAGTGAGCATGCTGAGGTTCATATTAAAGAATAAAAACAGGATCGCTTTTGCTGTTGGCATATTGATAATGACAGGCTTTCTGAGCAATTGGGTCCTGGATAATACCGAAGCTTTCGAGTGGTCATTGATCATAGCATCAGTCATAGGAGTTATGCCAATTGCCATTCAGGCATACCAGGCTCTGCGGGTAAAAGTCGTAAGCATAGATGTTTTGGTTACGATCGCGGTTGCCGGGGCATTTGTCATTCGAAATTTCGAAGAGGCTGCCATAGTTACGTTTCTCTTCCTGCTGGGAGCATATTTGGAACAGCGTACACTCAGTAAAACGCGGTCGGCTATCAAGGAACTGACCGAGATGGCATCCGAAAGCGCTTTAAAGCTGAATGAAAACGGTGAATTTGAAGAAGTAGATGTGGACGAAGTAGATGTCGGAGATATCCTGCTTGTCAAAACGGGCGCCAAAGTGCCCGTCGACGGTACCGTATTGTCGGGTGAAGGCAGTGTGAACGAAGCGGGCATCACAGGGGAATCCCTTCCGGTCGCAAAGGAAAGAGGTTCAAAGGTATATGCCGGTACGATTTTGGACAATGGCACCATTCAAATCGTCGCGGACAGGGTCGGCGAAGACACTACATTTGGAAAAATCATAGAGCTCGTCGAGCAGGCACAGGACTCAAAGTCCGCAGCTGAGCGCTTCATAGACCGCTTTGCGAAGTTCTACACACCAGCAGTTCTGGTTTTGGCATTTCTCGTATGGCTTTTATCAAGAGATATAGAAATGGCGATCACCATACTTGTCCTCGGATGCCCGGGCGCCCTGGTCATCGGTGTACCGGTCTCCAATGTTGCAGGTATCGGGAACGGCGCGCGGAACGGGATCC
>JAAYMG010000204.1 GCA_012521525.1 Clostridiales bacterium
CATATCGATAATGTCATGAGGTATGATAATATCGCCCGGATCAAGCAACGGGTTGATGCTTCCGCCGCTTCCCTCGGCTATGATGAACTTTACTCCCGCCTGCCTGAATACCCAAAAAACCTGCTCGGAGGGAGTGTTGTACGGGCTGAGTCCGTGATAGCCGTGGAATGGGACTGTAAGGACTTGCCTGGGCTTGCTGTCTGCGGTAAGGGCAGAGTCGATTTCAAACAGTTTCATCGGCATCGACTTGCCAAAGGGGGTCTCAAACTCCATGTCCCGCTGCAGGACAGTTATCCCGTTGAGGCCGGTGTTCTCTGGGAACTCTCCCGCCCAGGTACCCGAACCGCCTATGATGGCATAATCGACTTTTGGGATTTCTTTTACGATCATTTCGGTCAATCTCCTCTTTCTGCCGCTTGAGTTTTGCGCGGCGTAATTATTTGCAAATGGTGGATTGGCAGTTTAGTTAACAGGTAAAAACGGTTAGTGGAAAATCAAATTGCATTGCCGAAAAGAACGCTCGAAAAATAAAATACGGGCAAAGCACTATAGATGCTTTGCCCGTTTCAAAAAGACACAATACACAAAGTGCAAAAAGCACAATGGCAAAAGCATGCAAAAAGCACTCATCCGGGAGCGCGTCTTTTGCATTGAAGAAACGAGTATAGCACACCTATAGCGAGGCAATTTACGGTTGCTTCGTAGAGACATCTGCGCCATATTCGCAGACATATATAGATGTCCTTTGACAATATTCGACATTTTTCTGGACGGGCTGATTATATCATAGCTTTATCTCCATGAAAAGTAGCAGTGAGAAAATTGGGGATGAGGCTAATTTGTATCAGCAAACCCGGATAAATTTGTGGATATTAACATAAGGGTCGATCCGGGACGCTTCTAAATAAAGTAATTAGTGTATTATAATGCAAAATATGGCAAATATTGTGAACGTTTCAATACGCAATATTACATGAAAATATACCAAATACAGATTGCTGCGTTTATAGTCAGAGTGCATCAATTTATCAATTTAGCTTGCAACGCTGTAGTTCTATAGTAAAATAAGGGTATCAGCATTTACGATCATAATGGATTGATCGACCGAATATAATAGGAGACGGATTTCCGCGAGTAAAGAGATTTGGTGGTGCTTGATGGGATCGGAATTTGGATACTTTTTGGATATAATACCGCCGGAGATGTATTCAAGGACAAAGGCGACGATTTGCAGGTACATAGCCATTTTTGAGCCGGTAGAGTTTTTCGTCGGGAATGAATTCTGCGTGGATGATTACCACTTCCTTCTGTTCTTCGGAAATGCCCCTGGAATGAAGATCAATGATGTGGAGTACAGGGCCAAGAAGGGCGATGTAGTGGTGATCCGCCCCTGGGATAAGATCTATGGGATCCCGGGTGAATCGGAAGAGTATGGTAAGTTTCTGCACATAGCTGTTAAAAAAGAGCTGTTTCAGAAAATCGCTGACGAAATTGCGGGCGGCAAAACATTTGAATTCAGGAAGATCCACGGCCGTTACAGCAACCAGCTGCTGTATCTGATCGGTTGTTATCAGCAGGAGATGATGAATTACGGAGA
>JAAYMG010000205.1 GCA_012521525.1 Clostridiales bacterium
TCCCTGGCGATGTTCAAGCGCTTTTCAACGGTGCTGGGAATCCCGTGATTGTCACAGAGCAGAGCGATGACTTGCCAGTCGGTTTTTGCGATGACCGGGAATATTACGTCGATTTTATCTCCCTCAAGGGATACGGAGTTTATGATACCTGGCTTGTTGCAGAAGGGGATACTGTCGACGCAGATCCGGGGATTCGGACTGTCAATGCAGATAGGCGTATCAACTGTGTCCTGAACGATATCTATCAGCCATTTCATCGTCTCAAGCTCTTTATCGTCACTGACCGAAGCGCAAACATCGATGTAATCCGCTCCGGCTTCTGCCTGGCGTTTTGCAAGCCTTCTGATGAACTTCTCGTCCCTTTCTTCGATGGCCTTGGCGACGGATGGGATCGAACCGTTGATTTTTTCACCGATAATGATCATACCTAAGAAATCCTTTCATCTGCTATTTGCTGTATAATTGGCGAGTCAGTTCATAGAGAGTCTTATAAGCGACTGCCTGGTTTGGACCCATTGCAAGCATTCCTGCGATCACGTTTTTGTATTTGCCGTACTCTTCTACGAAGGACTTTACGCAGTTTATCGTATCTTCCTCCGATGCATCCATCGGTATCTGCAGTTGTACCCCGATGATGAGCTTGTCACCGTACTTTTCAATAAGCATATGCCTGTCATTCATAGGCTGGGGTGTCCAGGCATCAACGCCTGCTTCGATCATTGCGGGTGCAAGCATTTCGTTTTTACCGCAGCTGTGGAGCTCAAGGTACATGCCTCTTTTGTGGCAGGACTCAACTATGCGGGAAAGGTAGGGGACCAGCATCTCTCTGACAGTACTCAGCGAGAAAAACGGTGCCCTTTGGGATCCCCAGTCGTCGTGGAACAGGATGATGTCAGCATTGTAATATGTCCTGTATTTTTCAATGAGTTTGTCATAAAAACCGCACAGGGCATCGAAGAGGCGATGGACACCTTCCTGCTGCTCCTCGTCGATCATCGCCAACGCGGCGTTTTCAAAGTCCATGAAGGAAATCAGTCGTTCAAAAAGGCCGTTCATGACCCAAATAAGGTTCATGCGGTCGGTATTCAAATATTCCCTGTGTTTTTCTGCGCTGCCTTCCCAGTCAAGACTGTCAAGGTCAGGAAACTTTATGTAATCTTCCCATCTGTTTATGTCCGGAACTTTCGGACTCCCGGGGCGCACCATTGAGCCGCCGACCTTTTCCACATAAACCCAGTCGACCCCGAAGAAATCTTTGCCGCCGGCTTCCGTCCTGAGATCAAGAGGTTCGACGTCAAATACGAATCCGCGGGCTACGTTGTCCGGTATTATCCTGGGGATAAGGGTAAAGTAATCGCGGCCGGATGGCATCCACAGGGGATCCTTTTCTTCAAACAGGCGTCTCAGGTTCTCCCTCGGAGAAATCGGGGTATTGAGCCTGGGAAGTCCGGGAGCGCCGGGGAAGAGGGATCTGTATTCTCCCACGACCTGCATTTCGACCTCACGGTTAAAAGGAACTTTGTCCAAGTATTTCCCCTCTTTCATTGAATTATTTAAATTATATTACTTTGCTAAAATAAAGTCAATTAAAGCATTCCGAAAATAGTTATTTTGACTTCTATCTCAACCTGCGTTTAGCGGCCTCCACGACATGCTTAACCAGCACGCTCGTTGTTACCGTTCCGACGCCTCCTGGAACGGGAGTAATCGCTTCTACAACATCAACGGCTTCATCATACTTCACGTCGCCGCAGAGTTTCCCCGCATCATTCACATTGATGCCAACGTCAAGCACGATTTGCCCTTCGCGCAGATATTCCTTGCCGATGAGCTCCGCTCTGCCGGCCGAAACGATAACAATATCCGCTCTTCTGACGACCGCCGGCATATCCGCTGTACGCGTATGGCATATTGTTACGGTCGCATTTCTCTTTATTAGCATCATGGCTGCCGGCTTTCCAACAACAAGGCTGCGTCCTATGACGACGGCATTCCTGCCGGCAACTTCGATCCCATAATGATCCAGGATCTCCAGGCATGCCTGGGGGGTGCAGGGCGGAAAACCTATATCTTCACCGGTGTAAATGCCGATCATTGACCGGTCTGTTATTCCGTCGATATCCTTTTCCGCAGATATGGAGTTCCTGACTGTTTTGTCGTCAATATGCCCCGGCAGCGGCCTGAAAAGCAGGATCCCGTGAATCGAATCATCGGCATTGAGCCTGTTAATCGTATTCAACAATTCTTCCTGTGTTACATCTTCCGGCAGAACGATATTTTCTATGCCGACACCGACATTTGCACAGCGTTTTGAAGCACCTTTCTCGTATGAAATGTCATCTTCCCGCGCTCCGACACGGACCGTGGCAAGCCTGGGAAATATGTGTTCATTTGCAAGTGCCTGCACTTCCTCTTTCAACCTTAAGTTTAGTGCAGCCGCTACCTCTTTGCCGCTCAGTATCCTTGTCATAATTTCACCTTTCTCAGAGAAGTTTGTTCAGAACGTACTCAGTCACTTCGTCCGCCA
>JAAYMG010000206.1 GCA_012521525.1 Clostridiales bacterium
ATTCTCCCCGCGTATGCGGGGGTGATCCCCTTGTTATGAGCGTAAAGGTAAAAATTAAGCAATTCTCCCCGCGTATGCGGGGGTGATCCCAAATCCAGCTTCTGTTCGCTGTCCATCATGTCATTCTCCCCGCGTACGCGGGGGTGATTCTGGAGAGCTGCAGGATATAATAAACGCAGATCCAATGACCCCGCACATGCGGGGGTAATCCCAACATGGACTTTGAAACTGGGGTTATCTATGTATAGTCTATGCGCATGCCGGGGTTTTCTTCGTACATTGACATTTACTGTTCATTTATGGACGTTTGCACTCAATGTAGTGGTATTCAAGTAATAAATAAAAGTGACCATCTCAAAATTGACCTTAGGTAAACACAAAAGTATAATCAACAGTGGGTGATTTTATGATTGAGAAAATAAAGCAGGATACCGAAAAAGCGTTGCTCGAACTGCTGAAGGTTGCAAACCTGAAAAAGAACGACCTGTTCGTTGTTGGTTGTTCCACCAGCGAAGTCGCGGGCCAAAAGATCGGATCGGCCTCAAGTGTCGAGATAGGAGAAGCGATATTTTCGGTGATATACCCGATCCTCAAGGAAAGGGGCATATATCTTGCTGCCCAGTGTTGTGAGCATCTTAACCGTGCGCTGATCCTTGAATCTGATGCCGCAGCTTACTATCGCTATCCTGAAGTCAATGTAGTACCGCACCCTAAAGCGGGAGGTTCTTTCGCTACCGCAGCACATAAAGGGTTTGAAAAGCCTGTCGCGGTCGAAGCGATACAGGCAAAAGCGGGAATGGACATCGGCGACACATTGATAGGCATGCATCTGGCACCGGTTGCTGTTCCGGTCAGGGTGAGCATAAGTTCAATAGGTAATGCGCATCTTGTCTGCGCTAAGACAAGGAGAAAGCTTATCGGCGGCAGCCGCGCACAGTATGATCAAAATGATTAGCCGCTTGTGCCAAGGATGACAAGGATGTCAAGGGGACGGTTCTCTTGGCTGTTTTCCAAAGCGATGAATGATCTGCATATTAAAAAGCGCCGGGGAACCGACGCTTTTTTGTTTCTCGCAATGCTTTATGACCGCTTTTATGCTGCTTTTTGATCGCTTTTACGCTCGATACTATACATACAGTAACGTCTGCTATTCAAGAGGCTTATCAAGTGCTTCCTTCAGTCCCTCGAAATCGAGGTAATCCTCTATGAACTGCTTTCTGAGCAGTTCAAGCGGAACGAACTCGTTGTACTTGCCGTCGATCTGCACCTTCTCGGGCAAAGGAAGGTCGTAAAGGTCAAGGTCGCTGTCGAGGATGTCGCGGATTATGGCTTCCAATTCCTCTTTCGTCCCGTCAAAAATCACTTCAAGGTAAACGCAGGTTATCCAAGGATGCTTGCTTTTGATATGCCTGTGACGTAAAGCGTAATTAAGCGTTATTATCTGCCTTGTCCCCACCCAGGGGAACACTGCATACTTCCTGTCGGACAGCGGTGTCACGAGATTGTCCAATATGCCGCTGTTGCGGGCGATATAACGTATTTCGGCCAACCGCTCCTGACAGCGGGGGCTTAGGTACGGATACGTGTCGTCGCCCTTAAGGACGCTTCGAATTTTTCGTACAAGGACGGTGTGCAGATCGACGTTGAAATCCACGTTCCAGTCAACCACCGATATGCCCGGAACAGGCTTGACAAAAATCACCTTTGACTTCACGTTTACGTCCACAGTTTCCCATGCCCTTCCCGCCAGGGCAAAACGGACACCCACCGGGTATACTTTGTCAACGGTACCGAGTAATTCCGGGGCTTAATCAAAACTCTCGAATTCCCCCGGGTCATGCCTTATATTTCAAACTCCTGAAACTCGCTGTGTATTACTTCGTCGGAAAGACCGCCCTTTGCCATTTCAAAACTGTTGCTTCCCAGGATTTCCGAAACGGTCTTCTGCGGGTTCTGGTACAGGATATTTATGAGCTCGATGAAATCGCGGATGATTTCCCTGGGAGTTATATGCGTTTCGGCGCCTACCCTGTTATATTCCACCGTCAGGAAGTAAATTAGATCCTCGTGCGACAGGGAAGGAGTATAGTTATATAGCCGGGCATGGATGTTCAGGAGCTTTTCCACAAGGACATACATCTCTTCCTGCGAGAGCATCCTGAGCCTGATGATCGGAGCGGTAAGGTCCTTTACACCGGCGGAAGAGAAATGCCCCTCCGCCAGGCGCGATCGGAGCGCCTCATAGCTGAAAACGCCCCTGTACCTGTCTTCGATGCACTGGGGCGTCGCACCCATAAGAAATCCTATATGGCTTGCCTTGCCCTGCAGCACGTCGTTGTACATTGTGAGGATTTTTTCGTAATTGTTCGCCCTTGTGATGGAGTTCGGGATCTTGAAGATGTTTACCAGCTCGTCGATAAGGACAAGCAGCCCTTTATATCCCGCACCTACAAGAAACACGGCGAATATCTTCAGGAAATCGTACCATGTTTCGTCGGTGACGATGAAATTGATCCCCAGGTCGTCCCTGGCCTCATTTCGGGACTGATATTCACCCCTGAACCATTTCAGCACGTTGGATTTCGTGGCCGCATCGTCATTCTTGTAAGCGTTCCAATAAGTTACTACCGCTTTTGCGAACTCAAAACCGTTTACCATGCCCTCAAGCGAACTCGCCACGGCATATATCCGCCTTTCGACAAGGTCGTCAAACTCAGCGCCGCTCGCGTTCCTCTCTGCTTTGACGGCCGCCTGGATGCCTGAGATCCATTTTTCGAGTATCAGCGGAAGGGCTCCGCCGTTCGGCTTGGACTTTGTGGAGAGGTTCTTGAGAAGCTCCCTGTATGTGGCAAGTCCCTGTCCCTTCGTCCCGGCAAAACGGCGCTCTGGAGAAAGGTCGGCGTCCACCACGGCGAAGCCTTTTGCCGTGGCGTAATTGCGGATGGTCTGGAGCAGAAAGCTCTTTCCGCTGCCGTATTTGCCGACGATGAAACGGAAGGAAGCGCCACCCTCCTCTATCATCTCGATATCGTGAAGGATGGCGGAGATCTCCTGGGCCCTGCCCACCGTGATATACTCGAGACCCACCCGCGGCACAACTCCGCCTTTCAGAGCGTTAAGCAAAATATGAGCTATCCTGTTAGGGACCTGATATACCGTGCTCATCCTACCATTCCCTTTATATGATCTTTATAGTCTTCGTATATTTCAAACTCTTCATCGAGCAAGCCGTCACCTATATAATCCATTGCCTTTTCGTTGATGCCGTCCGCGAGGACCTCCAGCATGATCCTGCACTCATCGGCAAACTTTTTCAGGCTTTTCTCACCGTTCAGCAACGCAGAAAGGGCTCTTATCTCTGTTTCCGAAAGAGCGTTTCTGAGTGCTTCCCACTCGTCGCTAATGGAGGAAGTATCGTCTGCAATGACTGGCATCTCCTTTGGGACAGCGAACGTGAAATTATCGGCATCCATCACCGGTAAAGGCTGATCTTCCGCCAGCGAAAGCTGTTCTTCCACCGGCAAAAGCTGCTCTTCCACCGGTAATGGCTTCTTTTCCACCAACGAAAGCTGCTCTTCCGGCTCATCAACCGTCAGCATTTTCAGCTCATCAACCTTATCAACTTCATCAACAGTCAGCTTTTCCTGCGTGGCAAGAGCCTCCCGCCTGATAAGCGACAGCTTGCTGAAATCGACTTTTACGACGATCTTTGTAGCTTCCCGGTAATACTCCTTGACCGCGTCGTTTATGAGGGCTTCAAGGGACAATCCCTTTCTCCTCAGCTCTCCGAGCACCGGATGTTCGACCATATTGATATCAGCGGTGAGTTTATATTTATACTTCGTGATATTTCTCAGTGCGGATTCTGCCTGCTTCGTTACGTAACCGATAAGCTGTCTTCCATCCTCGGAGGCGACAAGCTTGCTGAACTTCCATCTGTTCCGGGAGCAGACATACATCTCATTTGCCGAGAGGATAACACGCCTGTCGGGCTGATTCAGCCAGTTATAAAAAAGAGCACCCCCGAAAGGCGTCCACTCCGAAATCTTTCTTGGCGGGCTGAATATCGTTTTGTAAAAATCGATGCCGTTTTCCGATAAAATTTGCCTCAGCCTGTCCGTAACGAAACGTAAACACCCGGTTATGAGTTCCTTCCTGTCGTCGGTGAAAAAGGACGACTTTCTGAAATTATATTTTGAGACGGCGCAGAAAAGATCGAAATCATCTTTCGTGTCCACTATTCCGGGATAATGTTCTGTCAGGTCGTTCGCAGTTACAAACTCCTTGAATGAGTGCGGAAGCTCGTAGTAGACATAATAATCCTTCAGCCACTTAAGTATATATTTATCAACGGTATTATTGATAGGCCTGAAAGCTTTCCAGAAAAACATCAGCTTTTCCAGGCCTTCCTGCGGAGTTTCAACGCCTATGTTGTTCAGAAGCTCGTAGATATAGAGGAAGGCATAGGACAGGGATGTGTCCGAAACGTTGCCTTTCCTGACCTCCGTGCGCCAGGTAAAGTACGTCCGGAGCTGTTTGTAGCCCATCATCTGGTAATAGGGATAATACTGTGAAAACGGGACCTTCTCCGGAAAATCGTCGGAGAAATCCTTCATAAACATTCCCTGTTTATAAAAGATCGCGGCGTTTTCAGACTGGACCCGCCTGTCAAAAAACCTTGAGAAATCGTGAACGGCGCGATATGCCCTGGCAATATCCCGCATCCGGACGAAAAGGCCGCGTATTTCGTCACTTTCAGGAGAGGATTCGGGATTCACCGGTTTTACGATTTGCTGTGGCTTCCGCACGAACCTGCCGACACCGGGTATGGGATGGGAACCGTACTCGATCTCATAAAACATCCCGTCTGTGAGGGATGTTTCGGACTTTGACAGAGCGTCTTGCCCCGCCTGTTGCGCTCCCCGCCCGCTTTCGCCGTTCCGGTTCGGCTGCCTGCCGGGTATTTTGAACGGTTCGTATTTTTTGTGTTCCTCGTTCTCACTCATATATCCACACACCGGTTCTTAAAACAGAGAATTTGAAAATAGGCGCCGCCGTCTCCGCAGGGGTTAACGACAACGTCGCAGCATATAGCTTGCGTTAATCCTCATAACTAATATCAAACCGACTATATTCTACCACAATATGGCGGCAATATCGATAAAAGCCGAACAAATTTTCGATTCTTGATATATGCTTGCCTCGTAATAGAGCCCGAATCTGAAGTTCTTATTATGGCGATTAAAAATCTGTGAAATCTTTTTTATTCAACATAAACTATGATAGATATAGTTTATACTTAAAATATGAATTAACAGGTTTCTCAGCAGTACATTATACATTGCCGGGAAACCTGCTTTGATTATGTATCTAATTCATAGTAATGAAGCGTTCTGTTATTTATATCATAAATTGCAATATTGAAGTTGAATGTCTTTTGAATAAGTCCGTATCTTCTTTAGGTCTCTGCTGTCTTTGTGCCTGTCAGCAAAAAAGTAAAAACCGTTATCGACCATTGGGAAAAGCGGTTCATGCTCAGCGTCCGAAGTAAATTGACCATAATTTGGCCCCTTGTCCGATTGACAAGATATATACGTTTTTGTATAATTAACTCGACAACATAAGAGGTCCATATGACTGACGGAAGTGGAGCACCACATGGAGTATGGATCTGAAGAAGCCGACCGTCTGGGCAGCATGAAAAGCAGCTCAGGCGATTTTTATTTAATTTTGTTATATATCTGTATATACATATCAAGTACCAACAGGATTTCAAACATAATTCCAAGTTTCAACATATTTCGTATCGAGTAACGTAGCATACTGATGAACAGGGTTATATTTGCTGCATTTCTATAAACTAACTATCAAATAAGTATCCGGAGGGTTGTAAGAGAAATGAACGCAAATGAGAGAAGGCTTGCGGAAAATACTTATCCGGGCCGCGGGATCGTTGTGGGGATGACGCCGGACGGCAAAAACCTGGTACAGATCTATTGGATCATGGGAAGGAGCGAGAACAGCAGGAACAGGATATTCGTGCGGGAAGGCGATGCTGTTAAGACCAGGGCTTTTGTAGAAAGCAAAATGACTGACCCGTCGCTCATAATCTATTATCCGGTACGCACGGTCGGAAACGTCCACATCGTGTCGAACGGAGACCAGACGGACACGATCGCCTCATACATCAGTGAGGGCAGGACTTTTGAAGAGGCACTCCTAACCCGGCAATATGAACCTGACGCGCCGAATTATACACCTCGTATATCAGCAGCAATAATATACAATGGGGACAGTTCAAAATTTGTCATGTCGATTTTGAAGACTGTCGGCAACGACCCTGCGATCGAAAAAAAGGAGTTTTATACATACGGCAAGTTCGTTCCGGGTGAAGGAAGGTGCATCCACACATATATGAGGGACGGGAATCCGCTTCCGTCGTTTGAGGGAGAACCGTATAAGGTCTCACTTGGAAACGACCCTGATGTTACGGCAAAGCGCTATTGGAACATGCTTAATGAAGACAACAGGGTGTCGCTGCTTGTCAAGTATATAGATGTTGAAACAGGAAGCTCAGATATAAGGATCATCAACAGGTATGTGGATTGATTGAACGCTCTGTATAACGAACGCTCTGTATAACGAACGGTCAGTATAACAGACGGTATAACAGATGTCGAAAGGAAGAGTATGAAAGTGAACAGTTTGACACTGAAATATGGGTGCAATCCAAATCAGAAGCCGGCAAAGGTTTTTATGTCGAAAGGCGAACTGCCGATAGAAGTGATGAACGGGAATCCGGGGTACATCAACCTGCTCGACGCGCTGAACGGCTATCAGCTTGTCCGCGAACTAAAGGAAGCCACCGGCTACCCTGCGGCGACGTCGTTTAAGCATGTAAGCCCGGCAGGTGCAGCTATCGGACTTCCGCTTAGCGACACTCTTAAGAAGATATATTTCGTTGAGAACAAGGAACTCTCGCCTCTGGCGGCGGCATATGCGCGTGCGAGAGGGGCAGACAGGATGTCTTCGTATGGCGACTTTATCGCGCTGAGTGATGTTTGCGATAAGGAGACCGCCGCTATCATTTCGCCTGAAGTGTCGGACGGTATAATCGCGCCCGGATATACTGATGAAGCACTCGCTATACTGAAGCGCAAACGTAAAGGCAGCTATAATATCATCAAAATAGATGAGGATTACGTGCCTGAACTTATTGAACGCAAGGACGTTTACGGGGTGACCTTTGAGCAGAGACGCAATGATTATAAGGTAGACGAAAACGCGTTTCAGAACATAGTCACATCTAACAAAAACCTGACTGAAGAAGCCAAACGGGACCTGATCATATCTCTGATAACCCTTAAGTATACGCAGTCGAATTCCGTCTGCTATGCCTATGATGGCCAGGCGATCGGCATCGGGGCCGGTCAGCAGTCAAGGATCCACTGCAATAGGTTAGCCGGAAGCAAAGCTGATACCTGGTTTTTGAGGCAGCATGAAAAAACGCTTGGCCTTAAGTTCAGGAAAGGCATCGGACGCGCCGACCGTGACAACGCGATAGATGTCTATCTCTCTGAATTCTGGGAGGACTTGCTTGGGACCGATGCGTGGAAGGATATTTTTGAGGAGAAGCCGGAGCCTTTCACCGTTGAAGAGAAGAGGGAATATCTCAAAACCATAAAGGGTGTTTCGCTCGGATCGGACGCGTTTTTCCCGTTCAGCGACAATATTGAACGGGCCAGGAGGAGCGGAGTGAGCTATATCGCCCAGCCCGGCGGATCTATCAGGGATGACGCGGTGATCGAAGCCTGCGATAAATACGGGATGGTGATGGTGTTTACGGGAATGCGCCTGTTCCACCATTGATCAGACCCGGTATTTATTTCGTCGAGCTTGATTTGCACTGGAAATTTCTATATAATGGGATTATAATATAGACAAGCTTTCCATCAGGCATCTGATACATACACTGATTTCCGAACAGCATTGTTTTAGCTGTCATAAAATAATACTGCTATGTGATGAATGGTATATCAGGTACCGATCAAAAGGCTGATATTAGTAATTGAACTTATATAATGAAATACGACTCATCTCATTAAGCTTACCGACATATGATTGGTAAGCTATGATTTTATAAACATTTGTGATAGAGGGAATCAGATGAAATATCTACTTGGTATCGATGTCGGTTCGACGACCGTAAAGGCGGTCGTCACGGACAGTTCACTGAACATACAGTATAAAAGATATGAGCGGCACAATGCCCGTGTAAGGGAGAAGCTGCTTGTGATACTGCGCGAGATCAGGGAAAAGCTTGGGTCCGTCCCGGTAAAGGCCGCAGTGACGGGTTCGGCGGGACTCGGGATCTCGCAGCGCGCAGGCCTGCCTTTTGTACAGGAGGTAGTAGCCTCCACCGGTGCGATCGAGCGGTTGCTGCCGGGGACCGATGTGGCTATCGAACTTGGCGGGGAGGACGCAAAGATAATATTCTTCGGACGTGTCCCGGAACAGCGGATGAACGGAACATGCGCGGGCGGGACCGGGGCCTTCATTGACCAGATGGCGACCCTGATGGACGTCACGGTCGACCGGTTGAACGATCTTGCCGCAAATCACGGCAAGATTTATCCGATAGCGTCAAGGTGCGGAGTGTTTGCGAAGTCGGATATCCAACCCCTGCTCAATC
>JAAYMG010000207.1 GCA_012521525.1 Clostridiales bacterium
CGATTCAGGGGCGGCAAGGGAGTCCTTACCACCGCGGCCCTGATTTTGATGCTGGACTGGCGCATTTTTATAATAGGTATCAGCATTTTTATCGCACTGGTCACGACTACCAAGTATGTGTCTCTAGGCTCAATATGCGGTGTCTCGGTCGTTCCCATATGCACATGGTTCTTATATGACGGCAATTGGCATTTTGTCGGGGCCACCATCCTTATCGCCGCAATAGTCATCTTCATGCACAGGTCAAATATAAAAAGGCTGATCAACGGCACCGAGCCAAAATTCAGGTTGAGGAAGTAGAAGGACACAGCGTTTGAGATGTGGGATGTGGGAAACGGGTGAGCCCGGAAGTTACATAAAGGAATTGACGGAGAGGCGGCTTCCGACCTCGTGCACATGCCGGCAAATGATGCAGAGGTGATGCTGCCGGAAAAGAGAGGAGCGCCTTATGAAAAAAAGCAGGATAATATCCGAGTTCAGAGAATTCATATCCCGTGGCAACGTCATAGATCTCGCGGTCGGAATAATAGTTGGAAGCGCGTTTACCGCAATAGTCAATTCACTGGTAAATGATCTGCTGATGCCGGTGCTGGGCTATATCATAGGCGGTATAAACTTCGACAGCCTGAGGCTGGTGCTTCGGCCGGCAGTGGAGGGAGTGTCCGAAGAGGTCGCCGTCAATTTCGGGAGTTTCCTTGAAAGAGCGGTCGACTTCCTGCTGATTTCGGTCGTCGTTTTCATGCTGGTTAAGCTTATGAACCGATTCCGCAGAAAAAAGGAGCAGCTTAAAGAACAGCAGCAGGCAAAGCCGTCGGAAGAGGTCCTGCTCCTTACAGAGATCCGCGATCTGCTGAAAAAGTAAGTCGTCAGAAAACAGCTGTACATTACCTGAAGGGTAATGCACAGCTGTTTAATATTGTCAGTCGTGATCTGGATGCTGTTTTCGGGGCAAAATTTGAAAAAATATAACATCCGTTTCGGATCCGATGTTTGATCGCCGAAATGCAAAAAGCTCTGCTTATTCAGCAAAGCTTATATATGCAACAAAGTGTTCGGTTTTATACTGCGCGCGTCACCTTGCCGGAACGGAGGCACCTGGTACAGACATAAATACGGCGCGGTGTACCGTCGACAATTGCCTTTACGCGCCTGATGTTAGGCTTCCAAGCTCTGTTGGAACGTCTGTGCGAGTGGGATACCTTTATACCAAAGGTCACACCCTTGTTGCAAATCCCGCATTTAGCCATATTCCTGCACCTCCTTTTAAGCGGAATCATAAATCAAGCCTTTTTGGGCGACATTAAGTATAATAACAGAAGGGCCGTAAAATTGCAACACTTTTTTTAAAAGCAGCAATTTTGACAGCCCCGGAGGGCACAGACTTGCCCGCTGCCTGTAATAGCAACAAAAAAATGCCGGTTTGTTGTAGACAAACATGTATTATTGGGCTAAAATAGGGAAGACATTGTTATTGAAAACGGAATTTTTGAAACAACAGAAAAAGAAATGTGTGGGATCTGATGAACCATCTTTTTATAATCAATCCTAAAGCGGGTAAGACCGACCGCACCGACGAGCTGAAAAGAAGGATCGAAAGGCTTATGAGAAAGCGCAGCGGGATCTACAAGATCGCGGTAACCGAGTATCCCAGGCATGCGACGGAAATCGTTCAGAAGGTCGTGAGCGGCGGTGAATATTGGCGTGTGTACGCCTGCGGCGGGGACGGGACGCTGAACGAAGTCCTAAACGGCGCGGTCGGCCTGCCGAACGTGGAGATAACGCACTACCCCTGCGGGACCGGAAACGACTTTGTAAAACTTTTCGGACGGCATTTAACAAGGTTTTATTCATTGGAGGAACTTGCCGACGGCGAGAGCATGGAGTTCGACCTCATCAAATGCATGGATAAGCACTCTATCAATATCTGCTCGGTGGGGTTCGATGCCCGTATTGCGGGTGATGTCCATCTATTCTCAAAGTTTCCTTTTGTCAAGCCGTATACGGCATTCACTCTTGCGGCCGCGTATAACCTGTTCAAGGGGATCAACCGCAAATACAGTGTGCAGGTAGACGGAGAGCAGCTGGACGGTGAGTATTCCCTGCTTGTCTGTGCGAATTCCCGCTTCTACGGAGGCGGTTACAACCCTGTTCCGGACGCGGATCCGACCGACGGGATCCTTGATTTTTTGCTTGTAAAGAAGGCATCGGCTTTCCAGGTGGCGACGCTGATAAAAAAGTACTCCGAGGGCAAATACCGGGAGCTCAGCGATCTGATAACATACCGAAGAGGACGGTCCATGATCGTCGAATGCGTCGGCGGCAGGGATGTGGTGAATATAGACGGCGAGGTATATAAATGTGACAAGGCAGAATTGCGGCTTTCGGAGCATCGCATGAAGTTTTTTGCTCCGAAGGGCAGTTTTGACTTTTTTGGAAAAGAAAAACAGAGCAATTAGCAGCCAGTCAAAATATAACCGCCAAAGTCGCTGCTAATTTGATACAATACAAAAATATTATGGATAGAAACCAAAAATTGTGCAAAATTAGGATTGATAATGCCACCAGTGGTATTTATAATAGAGTTGACATTAGCACTCGCACAATGAGAGTGCTAATATAATTCTAAAATACGATCAGTAAACAGAAAAATAAGGAGGCAGCAAGCATGACATTGAAACCTTTGGCAGACAGAGTCGTCATCAAAATGGTTGAGGTCGAGGAAACGACCAAGAGCGGGATCATCCTGACCGGATCGGCCAAGGAGAAACCCCAGATCGCTGAAGTTATTGCGGTTGGCCCGGGCGGAAATGTTGACGGCAAGGAAATTGTCATGTATGTCAAGGTCGGTGACAAGGTCATCACAAGCAAATATGCAGGAACAGAAGTCAAGATCGATGACAATGAGTATACAATAGTACGCCAAAGCGACATTCTTGCTATTGTCGAGTAGTCCCAAGCCATTTATGACGGAGGTAGTAAATTATGTCTAAGATTATAAGTTACGGAGAAGACGCACGCAGATCCCTTGAAAGAGGAATCAACCAGCTGGCGGATACAGTAAAAATCACGCTTGGTCCTAAGGGACGCAACGTTGTACTCGATAAAAAGTACGGAGCACCCATGGTCACCAATGACGGCGTAACGATCGCGAAGGAAATCGAGCTTGATGACCCGTTTGAAAACATGGGCGCACAGTTGGTTAAGGAAGTCGCAACAAAGACAAACGACGTAGCCGGTGACGGAACGACCACCGCAACTCTGCTGGCACAGGCGCTGATCCGCGAGGGTCTGAAGAACGTTGCAGCAGGCGCAAATCCGATGATCATGAAGCGCGGCATTGCGAAGGCTGTCGATGCGGCCGTCGAGGCGATAAAGAAGAATTCCCAGAAAGTAGACGGGTCCAAGGATATCGCACGCGTTGCAGCCATCTCTTCCGGCGACGAGTTTATCGGCAAACTGATAGCCGAGGCCATGGAGAAGGTTTCAAGCGACGGAGTCATCACCGTTGAGGAGTCCAAGACGGCGGAGACATATTCCGA
This sequence comes from Clostridiales bacterium, assembly GCA_012521525.1. GTDB lineage: Bacteria > Bacillota > Clostridia > Oscillospirales > JAAYOS01 > JAAYOS01. The sequence continues at coordinate 3,540 of JAAYMG010000207.1, forward strand.
GGTCGTAGAAGGAATGCAGTTTGACCGCGGATACATCTCTCCATATATGATCACCGATTCGGAGAAGATGGAAGCCATCATCGACGATGCATATATACTCATTACCGACAAGAAGATTTCCAGTGTACAGGATATACTTCCGGTGCTTGAGCAGATCGTGCAGGCAGGCAGGAAGCTTGTCATCATCGCCGAAGACGTGGAAGGCGAAGCACTCGCCACCATCCTGGTCAACAAGCTCCGCGGAACATTTACCTGTGTTTGCGTCAAGGCTCCCGGATTTGGCGACCGCCGCAAAGAGATGCTCAAGGACATCGCCGTCCTTACGGGCGGAGAAGTCATATCCGAGGAACTCGGACTTGAGCTCAAG
>JAAYMG010000208.1 GCA_012521525.1 Clostridiales bacterium
GGGAGCCGTCAAGGGAGTAGGAGAGGGCATTATCGATCAGATTCTGCATCACCCGATACAGTTTTTGACCGTCACTTCGGATGATGAGAGGGTCATTTATGTGGTGGACCCGGAATTTCAGACCGGATGCATCGATCTTCTCCTGCATATCTGCAAGTGTCTGTTCGACGAGCTTGCCAAGATCCAAAGGCTCCATCCTGACATCAAGGTTGCCGCTGCTTGCCTTGGAAACTGCAAAGATGTCCTGTATCATCGTTTTTAGCCTGTCTGCCTTTTCGGAGAGTATCCTGACATATTCCACTGCCTGCCCCGGAAGCTCTTCTTTTTTAAGCAGGTCGATGTAGCTTATAATGGAGGTCAGAGGCGTTTTGAGGTCATGCGACACATTGGTTATCAGCTCAACCTTTAGGCGCTCTGAAGTGAGCTGCTCCTCAAGAGCTTTTGACATCCCGGACTGGATGCTGTTAAGGCAATGGGCGTATTCCTGCAAGCCGGAATCGCTGCCAAGCTCCAGCCTTGTCGTCAGGTCTCCCGACTTGATGCGGACGATCTGCGATACTAATCTACCGGTGTCCGATATGAACCTGTGATATATGATCGTTACGACGGCAAACAGCGCCAAACCCGTCAGGAAAAATAGAGTCGAAGCAAAACCCGACCGGTAAGAGGCGAAAAACAGAAAGATCAGTATCAGTTCGGCCGATATGAATAACCAGAATCCCACGACCATCCGACGCTCGAAGCGAAGACGTCCGGAAAGACGACGGATGATCCTTATAAGTGTACGGATGCTGTTTTGCTTGAAAAACTCTGATTTATTATATAGCAGATCTGTCAAAGTAAAATAGAAAAACCAAAAACAACCCGCCAATATCGCAAATGTCAATGCCAACTCGGATACAGTAAAACTGTAATGACGGCGGAGGACTTCATTGCATAAAACTGCGGTCACAAAAGCAGCAAGTGCGACCAAACCCAACTTGATTTCCAGCCATATGTGGGAAGCCAGGGATGCGTACTTACTTAAAAAGAGGCGTTTTTCCTCCCGCTTTACGGATGAATAAATGATCAGCGTGATTGCCAGGATCATTGTTGCCAATACGACCGCAGCTGCGATCCGTGTCCAGAGGCGGATCTGCTTAAGCAGGTACAGCATGGAATTTGTGAAGTTTGCCGGTTCTGAACTTACTGCGTATACTACAGCAACATCGTTGCCATATTCATAAGTCTCTATAAAATTGTCAAAATCGCGTTTCAGCTGGGCATAACTGTTGTCGAGAGGTACCTCGTATTCCGAGAAATTTCCTGATAAATACTTGTTCAGTACATCTTCGGTCTGCGAACGGTATAATGAAATCGACCCGTTTTGGATCAATATGAGATAGTTATATCTGATCCTCGCATAATAATTCGAATCGCTGTCAGGGAGCGTATCATATATAACTACACCGTCTTTGTTTTTCACATAGCAGGCAATGTTTGTCAGTTCTGCTTCCAGCTGCCCATTAGCGCCTGGATTTGCTGGCTGAGAAGCTTTAGACATATTTAGCAGTTTTGAAGTATGCTGAGATACAATGGTCTTGAATATGAGTGTGTCCTGTATATCAGCACGTATAGCAAGATCATAGTATTCGTCAATGTATTGAAGCCGGAAATCCGATGCTTTATATAGAGCGATCAGACCTGCTGCGAGTATTGCATAGATGATGTTAAAACCGATAAAGAA
>JAAYMG010000209.1 GCA_012521525.1 Clostridiales bacterium
ACCGAAAAACGGCCTGCTCAGAAAGTCAATTCTTCAGTTTTGTTGAGAATTAAGCCGAATCTTTTTCGAACAGCTGCGTTCCCATACGGTTTTGCTGTATTTTGGAGTGAAGTTTGTTTATGTTGTATGCCATGGCGAGGACCAGGGTCTCTGTCGAGGCTTCTTCATATTTCAGGGCTCTACTGTGCTACAGCCCCTTACGTCGTTCTTGCCTCTCCTAATGACATTTTGCATAGTGGCAGACTAGAGCAATTAATGCAATTAATTGGTCAATTAATTGGTTTCTTACAGATATTCTATGTGGAAAGAAGTCTATATAGCAACTGTCATTTCCGTCTTGTGACTTTGCCCGTCGGATTGAGCCTACCGGCATCCCAAGGCACAAAACGCGCTGTACCCTACGCTAACTATATCTAATCCTGGCTGTTAACGATTCTTTTGCGAAACACCTACGGAGCAACGGGATCAACACGCCGCCCACGGCGTTGCCGAGGGTGTTGACAAGGATAAACAGCAGAGACTTGCCACTCCACATCCCGGCCATGGTTATGTAGAACATATTTGCCACGCTGTGCTCAAAACCGCAGAGGATAAACACCGTCACGCCGAAAAAGATCGCCAGATACTTGCCCGGTACATGCGGGTTGTTCCTGAATCCGTCAACCGCAATAAATATGAGTATGTTGCAGAATATGGCGAGGATAAAAATGCTCATCAGGCTGTCGCTCAGTTTTACCTGACACATGCTTATTGCCTTTTCGGATATGGATGAGATCCTTGTAGCACGGAGTGCCTCACCGGTGAGCCATGCACCGAGGAAATTGCCCAGCCAGATAATGATCAGGTCAAGTGCGAACTTCCAATCGCTTTCGAAGATGTAGCAGACCTTGCCAGTGAACAGATTGAACCCGAAGGTGCAGACAGTGAACAGGCCTACGGTGAAGAACAGTGCGCCAAGAACTTTGTTGTCCAACGAGAGGAACACGGTCCCGCCGATGGCGATGCTGACACCTGCCAATATTCCATACACGAACGTTTTTATGATTTTCATGTTAGTTCCCTCCTGCCGGTAGCCTCTATGATATGTGAGACGAGGGTACATTTCTCATAGACCTGACTGCTTCCTGCCCGATGAGATGGTTTCCAGCTAAGATGAGACCATCAGGACGCATGATGCCTGATCATTATTATACATCGTTTCGTCCTCATGTAAAAGACTTTGCGGAAGCTTACTGTCCGGTTTGTCAAAAAACGAATCGGATTTGTCATATACTTCCGGACTTGGCTGCATCAGAAACGCTATACTTTGGTGACCGTTATTATAAAGACAGAAACAACCCTGTCTATATCCCCAGAGATACACGATCAGATAATGCCGTGTACCGCTTGGGATCCGCTTACCGTAATTGGTCTCCAGACGAATTAGGATATGACATAGATGAAACCAAAGGCCGCATATCCTCTTTTAAAACCACTGCTGGGAAAATGATGGACATCCGCAAATCCAGCCGGGATGTGGCCGTCTCCAGGGTTGACAGGCTTCTCGGCAGC